>CAUJIL010000039.1 GCA_963204845.1 Pseudomonadota bacterium
CGCCGCCGGCATCGTGCTGTTCAGCGGCAGCCTCTATGCGCTGGCGCTGGGTGCGCCGCGCGTCTTCGGCATGGTCACGCCGTTCGGGGGCGCGTTGTTCCTGTGCGGTTGGGTGCTCGTTGCGGTCGGAGCCTGGCGTGAGCGAGGCTGAAGCCGGCGCCGCGCGCACCCCTGCGATCCGCAGTTTCGTGCGCCGCCAGGGCCGGTTCACACCGGCCCAGCGCACCGCCTGGGACCAGCTGTGGGCGGGGCGCGGACTCGACCCGGCAGACGGCATGCTCGATCCGGCCAGCGTCTTTCCTGGCTGCGCGCGCCTGGTCGTCGAAATAGGTTTCGGCATGGGCTACACGCTGGCCGAACTGGCCGCGCGCGACCCCGCGTGCGGCTTCGTCGGCATCGAGGTGCATCGCCCCGGGGTTGGCAAGCTGCTGGCGCTGGCCGAGGAGCAGGGGCTCGGCAACGTGCGCGTGTACTGCCACGATGCCGTGGAGGTGCTCGAGCGCTGCATCGCCGATGCGGCACTCGACGCACTGCTGCTGTTCTTTCCCGATCCGTGGCACAAGAAGCGCCACCACAAGCGCCGCCTCGTGCAGCCGCCGTTCGTGGCGCTGGTGCAGCGCAAGCTGAAACCGGGCGGCACCTTCCATCTGGCGACGGACTGGGAGGACTACGCCAGGCAGATGCTCGCGGTGATCGAGTCGCAGCCGGGCTGGCTGAACCTCGCCGGCGCGGGCTGTTTCGCGCCGCGGCCGGACACCCGCCCGCAGACCCGCTTCGAGGCCCGCGGCCTGCGGCTCGGTCACCTGGTGCACGACCTGCTGTTCCGCCGGGAAACCCCGCCGCCGGGCGACGCCGACGCCCGCGTTCAGGCGAATTCGCCGAGCACCGAGTCCAGGTAGCGGTAGCCGGTCGCGGTGGTGGCGAGGCGCGCGGGGTCCTCGCGCAGCAGTCCACGCGCCCGCAGCCTGGCGACGCGCGGCTCGATCGTCGCGAACGCGCGTCCGGTGCGCTGCTCGAACTCCGTGACCGTGGCCCCGTCGGGCAGCCGCAGCGCGTTCATCAGGAACTCCAGCGCCAGCTGTCCCGGGTCCACGGCGTCCTCGAAGCGGTTTTCTGCCGCGCTGCCGGCAAGGTAATCGCGCGGTGAGCGGGTGCGCCGGGTACGCAGCACGCGCGGCGGGTCGCCGACCGTGAGCTTGCCGTGGGCACCGGCGCCGACCCCGAGGTAGTCGCCGAAATGCCAGTAGTTCAGGTTGTGCCGGCAGCGCTGCCCCGGGCGTGCCCACGCCGAGACCTCGTAGCGCGCGTAACCGGCGCCGGCGAGGCGCCGCTCGCCCTCGTCCTGGATCTCGGCCAGCGCGTCCTCGACCGGCAGTCGCGGTGGACAGCGGTGGAACACCGTGTTCGGCTCCAGCGTGAGCTGGTACCACGACAGGTGCCCGGGCGCGTGGGCGAGCGCCGCATCGAGGTCGGCCATCGCCTGCGCCGGCGTCTGGCCGGGCAGTCCGTGCATCAGGTCGAGGTTCAGTTGCTCGAAGCCGGCCGCGCGCGCCGCCGCGATGGCCGCGTGCGCGGCGCGCGCATCGTGCACGCGCCCGAGCGCGCGCAGGCTGGCGTCGTCGAAACTCTGGATGCCGATCGAGAGCCGGCTCACTCCGGCCGCCCGGTACGCGGCGAAGCGTGCGGCCTCGGCGCTGCCCGGGTTCGCCTCGAGCGTGATCTCCGCGTCGGCGGCCAGCGCGAGCCGCTCGCGTACGCCGTCGAGCAGCGCCGCGATCAGCGCCGCGGGGCACAGGCTGGGCGTGCCGCCGCCGATGAAGATCGACTGCAGTTCGCGTCCGGCGGCGGCCGCGCGCTCGAGTTCGAGGTCTTCCAGCAGCCGCCGCACGTAGGCCTCGAACGGCTGGTCGACGCCGATCGCGTACGAGTTGAAGTCACAGTACGGGCATTTGCGTTCGCACCACGGCAGGTGAACGTAGAGTGCGAGCGGCGGCGGGGTCAGCATTCGCCGCCTGGTGCGCCGAGTGCTTCGAGCAGCGCCGCGAGCGCCTGCGCGCGATGACTCAGGCGGTTCTTCGCTTCCCGCGGCAACTCGGCCGCGGTGCGGGTCTCGCCGAGCGGGATGAACAGCGGGTCGTAACCGAAACCGCCCTGCCCCGTGGCGCTCGGCGCGATGCGTCCTTCCCAGCTGCCGCTGCAGATCAGCGGCACCGGGTCCGCCGGGTATCGCAGCAGCGCCAGCACGCAGTGGAAGCGCGCCCCGCGCCCATCCATCGGTACCCCGGCGAGCGCGGCGAGCAGCTTGCGGTTGTTCGCCTCGTCACCGGCGCCCTCGCCGGCGTAACGCGCCGAACGCACCCCGGGCGCGCCGTGCAGCGCGTCGACCGCGAGGCCGGAGTCGTCGGCCAGCGCGGGGAGCCCGCTGCACGCGCTGGCGTGGCGTGCCTTCAGGATCGCGTTCTCGACGAAGCTGGCTGCGGTTTCCTCGATCGCGGGAACCGCGAACTCCGCTTGCGCGCGCACGCGGATCCCGGCTGGCGCGAGCAGTGCGCGCAGCTCCGCGAGCTTGCCCGCGTTGCCGGTGGCGATCACCAGTTCGCGAATCGCATCAGTCGGCATGCAGGGCCTGGCTGAACTCGAGCCGCAGCGCCGAGGTCCCGCCCTCGGGCGTGATCGCGAGGTCGAAGTACAGCGTTTCGGCGCTGATGAACTTGATTTCCGCGAGGTAGTAGATGGCGCCGTCCTCGCGGATCTCGCGGAACCCCAGCGCGTCCTTGCGGATCAGGTCGCTGCGCGTGCCGTCGATCCTCGCTGCCAGCGCGCCACCGGGGCCGCGCAGCGCGACGTTCACCACCGCGCGGTCGCGCGCGCGCACGATCCCGTACGCCGCGGCCACGTCGGGTTGCAGGAAGCTGCTGGCGAACACGCTGTAGTGCACCTCGATGTCGCCGAAGCGGCGGGTTTCGGCGCCGAGCGGCGTCGCCAGCACGAGCAGCGCGAGCAGGCACGCGAACAACGAGCGACGGGAAGCATTCATCAGCGGGTCACCCGGAAGATCGCGGTGGCGCCGAACAGGTTGGGCAGCGCGCGCGTCGCGAGCGTCACCCGACTCTGCGTGTCGACCACCACGCGGTTGATGATGTGGATGTTCTTGGCGCGGCACAGGGCCTCGAAGTCGAACACCGTGCAGAAATGGATGTTCGGCGTGTCGTACCAGGTGTATGGCATGAAGCGCGACACCGGCATGCGGCCGAACCCGGCCAGATGCAACCGGCAGCGCCAGTTGCCGAAGTTCGGGAACGTGATGATGCACTCGCGCCCGATGCGCAGCATCTCGTCGAGCACCAGGTGCGGGAAACGCACCGCCTGCAGCGTCTGCGTCATGATCACGGTGTCGAAGCTCGCGTCGCCGAAGTTGCCGAGCCCGCGGTCCAGGTCCTGCTCGATCACGTTCACGCCGCGCTCCAGGCACAGCGAGATGCGGATCGGGTCGATCTCGAGTCCGTAGCCGCTCACCGCGCGCTCGGCGGCCAGCTCGGCCAACAGGCTGCCGTCGCCGCAGCCGAGATCGAGCACGTGCGCGCCCGGGCGGATCCAGTCGCGAATGATCGGCAGGTCAAGGCGCATCGGCGCCTCGCGTGGAACTCGCGGCCGGCACGACCCGCTCCAGGTAACGCCGCAAGGCGTCGTGGTAGCGCGTGATCGGCAGCAGGAACGCGTCGTGACCCTCGTTGGCCTCGATCTCGACGTAGGCGACCTCGCGTCGCGCGCCGACGAGCGCGTCGACGATCTCGCGCGAACGCTGCGGCGCAAAGCGCCAGTCGCTCGAGAACGCCATCACGAGGAAGCGGCAGCGTGCCTGCCGGAACGCCGCCACCGGATCGTCGCCGTGATCGCGCGCGAGGTCGAAATAATCCAGCGCGCGCGTCATGAGCAGGTAGGTGTTCGCGTCGAAGTTGTCGGCGAACTGGTCGCCCTGGTAGCGCAGGTAGCTCTGCACCTGGAATTCGGCCTCCGCCTCGCCGCCCGATGCGAAGGAACCGCTGCGCAGCTCACGGCCGAACTTGTCGCCCATCAGCTCGTCGGACAGGTAGGTGACGTGGCCGATCATGCGCGCGATCGCCAGCCCCTGGCGCGGCAGCGTGCCGTGCTCCAGGAACCAGCCGTCGTGGAACTGCGGATCGGCCATGATCGCCTTGCGCGCGATCTCGTTGAACGCGAGGTTCTGCGCCGAGAGCCGCATCGCCGCGGCGATCACCAGACAGTGGCGCACGCGCTCGGGGTGATCGATCGCCCAGCGCATCGCCTGCATGCCGCCGAGACTGCCACCGATCACCGCGGCCCAGCACCCGATGCCGAGCACGTCGGCGAGCCGCCGCTGCGTGGCGACCCAGTCGCGCACGCGCACCTGCGGGAACTCCGGTCCCCGGATCCGCCCGGTCGCGGGATCGACGCTGCGCGGTCCGGTGCTGCCCGCGCAACCGCCCAGGTTGTTCAGCGCGACGACGAAAAAGCGGCGCGTGTCGATCGGTTTGCCCGGGCCGATGCAGTTGTCCCACCAGCCGGGTTTGCGGTCGGTGGAGGAATGGAAACCGGCGGCGTGGTGGTTGCCGCTCAGCGCGTGGCAGATCAGCACCGCGTTCGAGCGTTCCCTGTTCAGCGTGCCATAGGTTTCGTAGATCAGTTCCCACGCTGGCAGCACACGGCCGCAGGCGAGCTCCAGCGGTTCGTCGAAGCGCTGGAGGCGTGGGGAGACGATGCCGACGCTGCCGGTGGCCGCGGGCGTTTCCTTGCTCATGCGCTCTCCTCGGGGGCGCGCCAGACTAGCAACTGCCGGCGCGACTGTTCAAGCGCAGGCATCGTCGATCCCGGCTTCGGACGGCAGTTGCGAGGGCGCGCGGATGCGCACGGTCTTCAGCCGGCTGCCGTGGCCGCTGTCGATCTCGACTGCGCTCGGCGCCACCCCGAAGCGTTCGGCCAGGAAACGCCGCAGCCGCGTGTTGGCCTCGCCGTCGCTGGGCAGTGCGCGGATGCGGATGCGCAGGCGCCCATCGTGCTGGCCGACGATGCGGTCCTCGCTGGCGCGCGGCTGCACCTGGCAGCGCAGCACCAGCACCTCGCCGTCGCGGTGCCAGCAGCCGCCGCGCGCCATCAGAAACCGATCACGGCCCCGGCGGGCAGGCCGATGCCGTTCGCGATGCCACGCAGCAGGATCTCGAGCACGTTGATCGCGAGGAAGACCAGGATGGGCGACAGGTCGAGTCCGCCGAGCGGAGGCAGCAGCCGGCGTACCGGGGCCATCACCGGCTCGGTGAGCTGGTGCAGCAGCGCGATCGCCGGGTGGTGGCTGTGCGGCGCGACCCAGCTCAGCACGATCATCGCGAGGATCGCGAAGAAGTACATGTTCACGAGCAGCGCGCAGACGCCGATCACGCCCCACGCGAGCAGCCGCAGCGGATTGGGCGCCGGATAGCCGGCCAGCGCGAACACCAGCAGCGCCGTCACGCACTGGATTGCCAGCGCCAGCACCACGCTCGAGGAGTCGAGCCGCCCCAGCGGCGGGATCAGGCGTCGCAACGGACGCAGCAGGGGGTTCGTGACCTTGACCACCAACTGCGAGACCGGGTTGTAGAAGTCCGCGCGCACCAGCTGCAGCAGCAGGCGCAGCAGCACCGCGAACAGCAGCACCCCGAGCAGGCTCTGCAGCAGGTAACGAAGCACCTCGGCGAAAGTTCCCATGCTGTGCGTGTCCCCCTCAGGGCTGGCCGAGTTCGTCGGCGAGCTCGCGCGAGCGATTGCTCGCGGCCTCGAGCGCGCTCTCGAAGATGCGCCGTAGCCCGCGTTCCTCGAGCACGCGCAGCGCGCGCTCGGTGGTACCGCCCGGCGAGGTCACGCGCCGGCGCAGCTCGGTCACGTCGACCCCGCTCTCGAGCGCCATGCGCGCGGCGCCGAGCGCGGTCTGCGCGGTCAGCGCGCGCGCCAGCGCCGGATCCAGGCCCAGGTCCTCACCCGCGGTCTGCATGGCCTCCATGACCAGGAAGAAATAGGCCGGTCCGCTGCCGGAGAGCGCCGTGACCGCGTGCATCGCGTCCTCGTCGTCGACCCACACCACCGAGCCGATGCTGCCGAGGATGCGCTCGGCCTCGGCGCGCTGCGGCGCGCTGACGGCAGCGGTCGCGCAGAGCACCGTCGCGCTCGCCTGCAGCAGCGCCGGTGTGTTCGGCATGCAGCGCACGATCGCGGTGCGCGGCCCCAGCCACGCCGCGAGCGAGGCCGTGCCGATGCCGGCGGCGATCGAGATCACCAGCGCGTCGCGATCCACCACCGCGTCGGCGATATCGCGGCACGCGGCGCGCAGCTGCTGCGGCTTGACCGCCAGCACCACGATCGCGGCTCCGTGCGCCGCGTCGGCGTTCGCGGCATGCGTCACGACGCCCAGCGCCGCCAGCCGCTCCCGGCACTGCTGGTCCGGATCGGCGACGCGGATCGCGGCCGGGTCCTGCCCGCGCGCGATCAACCCGCCGATCATGCTGCCGGCCATGTTGCCGCCCCCGATGAAGGCGATGGTGTTCTGCGTCATCCCTGTTCCCCGTTGTGGCGGACCTGGCGGTCCCTCAGCTCTCGCGTGGCCCGAACAGCGCGGTGCCGATGCGCACCATCGTCGCGCCCTCGGCGATCGCCGCTTCCATGGCGTCGCTCCTGCCCCTCGACGCCGTGTCGAGTCCCGGCACGAGCCGCTGCAGCTCCGCCAGGCAGCGCGCGAGCCGCGCGAACGGCCGGCGCTGGCGTTCGAGCCCGGCGGCGGGCTCCGGCAGCGTCATCAGTCCGCGCAGGCGCAGCCGTGGCAGTGCGGCGATCGCGCCGGCGAGTTCCGGCAGTTCCTGCGGCGCCACGCCGCCCTTGCTGGCCTCCCCTGACAGGTTGACCTCGATGCAGCAGTCGAGCGGCGGGCCGGAAGCGGGTCGCTGCGCGTTGAGGCGTTCGGCGATGCGCAGGCGGTCGATCCCGTGCACCCACGCGAAATGCTGCGCTATCAAAGCCGTCTTGTTGCCCTGGATGCGGCCGACGAAGTGCCATGTTAACGGAAGATCCGCCAGCGACTCGATCTTCGGCACCGCTTCCTGCACGTAACTTTCACCGAACTGGCTCAGTCCGGCCGCGTGCGCCTCGCGCACGCGCGCGGCGGCATGCGTCTTGGCGACCGCCACCAGCGTGACCGCTCCGCCCGGGCGCCCGTAGCGGCTTTCGAGCGCCGCGATGCGCTCGCGCAACGCAGCCAGGCGATCGGCGATCGTGTCCATCGTTTGGCCTCCACTCGTGCGCCCGGGACACGATCCGGGCTCGCCGCCGTTTCCTTTACGGGCATCCAGCGTGGTCTATTATACCGGAGGGCGTCGCGCGGCCGGTCGCGGCCGCGACCGATCACTCACCGCCGGGGATCCCCATGGACATCACCGAACTGCTCGCCTTCGCCGCCAAGCAGCGCGCCTCCGACCTGCACCTCTCGGCCGGCCTGCCGCCGATGATCCGCGTCGACGGCGACGTGCGGCGCATCAACCTGCCGCCGATGGATCACCGCCAGGTCCACGACCTGATCTACGAGATCATGAACGACAAGCAGCGGCGGGACTACGAGGAGTTCCTGGAAACGGATTTCTCGTTCGAGGTTCCCGGCGTGGCGCGCTTTCGCGTCAACGCGTTCAACCAGAACCGTGGCGCCGGTGCCGTGTTCCGCACCATTCCGTCGAAGGTGCTGACCATGGAAGACCTCGGCATGGGCCAGGTCTTCCGCGAGGTCAGCATGGAGCCGCGCGGCCTGGTGGTCGTGACCGGGCCGACCGGTTCCGGCAAGAGCACCACGCTGGCCGCGATGGTCGACTACATCAACGACAACAAGTACCACCACATCCTCACCATCGAGGACCCGATCGAGTTCGTCCACGAGTCCAAGAAGTGCCTGGTGAACCAGCGCGAGGTGCACCGCGACACGCACGGCTTCGCCGAGGCGCTGCGCTCGGCGCTGCGCGAGGACCAGGACATCATCCTGGTCGGCGAGATGCGCGACCTCGAGACGATCCGCCTCGCGCTGACGGCCGCCGAAACCGGCCACCTCGTGTTCGGCACGCTGCACACGACGTCGGCGGCGAAGACCATCGACCGTATCGTCGACGTGTTCCCGGCGCAGGAGAAATCGATGGTGCGCTCGATGCTGTCCGAGTCGCTGATGGCGGTGGTCTCGCAGACGCTGTTGAAGCGCGTCGGCGGCGGGCGCATCGCCGCGCACGAGATCATGCGCGGCACGCCGGCGATCCGTAACCTGATCCGCGAGGACAAGGTCGCGCAGATGTATTCCGCGATCCAGACCGGCTCCGGCGTCGGCATGCAGACCATGGACCAGTGCCTGACCGACCTGCTCGCGAAACGGCTGATCACGCGCGAGGCGGCGCGCGAGAAGGCGAAGATCCCCGATAACTTCTGAGCCCCCGGCAGCCGCGCCGACCCGGCCACCACGCAGGAAAACGCACGATGGAAACCCCGGATTCGCCTAGAAAGGAGCTGGAGGTCACGGACATGCTCGCGCGCATGGCCGAGAAGAAGGCTTCCGACCTGTTCATCACGGCCGGGGTCGCGCCGTGCATCAAGGTCAACGGCCGGCTGCACCCGATCGACGAGACGCCGCTCACGCCGGAGCGCGCGCGCGAGCTGGTGCTGAGCGTGATGAGCGATGCCCAGCGCAAGGAGTTCGTGCGCACCCACGAGTGCAATTTCGCGATCAGCTCGCGCGGCGTGGGGCGTTTTCGCGTCAGCTCGTTCTACCAGCGCAACCTGGTCGGCATGGTGCTGCGGCGCATCGAGTCGAAGATCCCGACCGTCGAGGAATTGCTGCTGCCGCCGATCATCAACGAGCTGGCGATGACCAAGCGCGGCCTGATCATCTTCGTCGGCGCGACCGGCACCGGCAAGTCGACCTCGCTGGCGGCGATGATCGGCTACCGCAACCGCAACGCCTCCGGCCACATCATCACCATCGAGGACCCGATCGAGTACGTGCACCAGCACATCAAGAGCATCGTGACGCAGCGTGAAGTCGGCATCGACACCGAGAGCTACGAGGTCGCGCTGAAGAACACCCTGCGCCAGGCGCCCGACGTGATCCTGATCGGCGAGATCCGCACGCGCGAGACGATGCAGCACGCGGTGACCTTCGCCGAGACGGGCCATCTGTGCCTGGCCACGCTGCACGCGAACAACGCCAACCAGGCGCTCGACCGCATCCAGAACTTTTTCCCGGCCGATGCGCGCGACCAGCTGTGGATGGACCTGTCGCTCAACCTGAAGGCGATGATCGCCCAGCAACTGATTCCCACCGTCGACGGCCAGGCGCGGCGCGCCGCGATCGAGATCCTGATCAACACGCCGCTGGTCTCGGACCTGATCCGCAAGGGCGAGGTGCACGCGCTGAAGGAGCTGATGGAGCGCTCGACCGAGCTCGGCATGCAGACCTTCGACCAGTCGCTGTACCAGCTCTACTGCGAGGGCGTGATCTCGTACGAGAACGCGCTGCAGTACGCCGACTCGCAGAACAACCTGCGCCTGATGATCAAGATGGGCACGCAGACCGGCGGGCTGGGCCGCGCCGCCGGACTCACGCTCGACGACACGCAGGAGAATTCCGGGCAGTTCTTCGGGCGTCGGCCCTGATCAGGCCGGTTCGCCGCCCTCGCCGGCGAACCAGCCCTCGAGGATCACGCACGCAGCGACGCTGTCGACCGAGGCGCGCTGCCCGCCGTCGCGCAGCCGCCCGCGCGCCTCGAAGCTGCTCAGACGCTCGTCCACCAGTTCGCAGCGGATGCCGAAGCGCCCGTGCAGGCGGCGCGCGAACCGCGCCGCGCGCTCGCTCATCACACTCGGCGTGCCGTCCATGTTCAGTGGCAGTCCGACCAGCGCCAGCGACGGCGCCCATTCCGTGAGCAGCCGCCGCACCGCTTCCCAGTCCGGCACACCGTCGCGTGCGGGCAGCGGCGCCAGCGCGCGCGTGGTGGCGCCGAGCGGATTGCCGACCGCCACGCCGATGCGGCGCAGGCCGTAGTCGAAGGCCAGCACGTTTCCCATCGCGAAATCTCAGGCCGTGCCGCAGGTGCTGCTGAGCAGGTCGAGATTGATCCCGAGCCGCGCCGCGGCCGCCTGCGCACGCTGCTCGAGCGGCACCTCGAACAGGATCGCCGCCTCCGCCGGCAGCGTGAGCCAGGCGTTCGCGGCCAGTTCCTGCTCGAGCTGCCCGGGCCCCCAGCCCGCGTAGCCGAGCGCGATCAGCGGTGTCGCCGGGCCGTCGTCGTGGGCGATCGATTCGAGGATGTCGCGTGACGTGGTGACGCTGATCTCCCCGGTGACGTCCAGCGTCGCCTGCCAGCGGCGCGCGTCGTCGCGCCGGTGCAGCACGAAACCGCGCTCGGTCTGCACCGGCCCGCCGGCCAGCACCGGCTGCGGGTGCCGACCGCGGAAACCGCGGATTTCGAGGTGCTCGAAGATGTCGTCGAAGCTGATGTCCAGCGCACGGTTCACGACGATACCCATCGCGCCGTGGCGATCGTGCTCGCACAGGAACGTGATGCTGTGGGCGAAGATCGAATCCTGCAGCCCCGGCATGGCGATCAGGAAATGGTTGCGCAGGCTGTCGCTCATGCGGCCATTGTGGGTCCGTCGCGATGCTGCAGGCAAGCCGGTCGTCGTGACGCTCAGTCGCTCGCGGTCAGGCGGTTGGCGCGGAACTGCCAGGTGCGGATGATCTCGAGACGGTCGGCGCGCGCGGCGATCGCGGGCGGAAACGCGTCGAACGGCGACGCCAGCCGCACGATCTGCACCGCGGCGTTGTCCAGCAGCGCGTGCCCCGAGCTCTGCAGCACGCGCGTTTCGGCCACGCTGCCGTCCGGACGCAGCGTGACCAGCAGGCGCAGCTCGCCGTAGAGCCGGCGGCGCTTCGCCTCGACCGGGTAGTGCTCGTTGCCGATGGCTTCCACGCGCTGCTTCCACGCCTGCAGGTAGGCCGCGTCGGCCGCCGCGCGCGTGGCGGCCGAGGTCAGGCGCTCGACCCGCGGCATCCCCGCGTAGGCGCGGCGGCGCGCGTCGAGCCGCGCGAGCAACGTCGCGACTTCGCTGGCGGGCTGCGCCTGGCGAGGCGAGTCGAGCGGTGCCGGGTCGCTCGGCGCGGGCAACGCGTCGCGGTTTGCCGCGACGGCTTCCTCGCTGCGCGCGGCGCTGAGCGGCGGTGTCGGCTGCGCGCTCGCGGGCGAAGGCGGCGGCGCTCCGCTCACCGGCTGCACCACGGCCGCGTCGAACACCCCCGTCAGCGGCACTGCCGGGTCGTTGCGCTCGCGCTCGACGCCGCTGCCGCGCTGGTCGAACTGCGCGAGGAAGTCGGCCTGCGGGTCCGGCTGTTCGTCGTGCCGCTCGGCGAGCGTCACGTCGAGCGCCGGTGCGCGCTCCGCCGGGCGCTGCTGGCCGATGCCGACGCCGAGGATCAGCGCCGCGTGCAGCGCGAGCGCGAGCAGCACGCAGCGGACCAGGCGTTCGTCGTCGGTGCCGGGGTGCGACTGCACGCGTTCAGCGCCCCAGGCGCGCCGCCACCGCGCCGATCACGCCGGCGCCGATGTCGAGCCCGTGTGCCTTGTCCAGTTCGCGGATGCAGGTCGGGCTGGTGACGTTGATCTCGGTCAGCCAGTCGCCGATCACGTCCAGGCCCACGAACAGCAGGCCGCGCGCGCGCAGCTCCGGACCCACCTCGGCGGCGATCCAGCGGTCGCGTTCGCTCAGCGCGCGCGCCTCGCCGCGGCCGCCCGCGGCGAGGTTGCCGCGCGTCTCTCCGGGTTGGGGGATACGCGCCAGCGCGTACGCCACCGGCTCGCCGTCGATCATCAGGATGCGCTTGTCGCCGTCGACGATCTGCGGGATGTAGCGCTGCGCCATGATCGTCGTGTTGCCGTGTGCGGTCAGCGTCTCGAGGATCACGCTGAGGTTCGGATCGCCGTTGCGCACGCGGAACACCGCCGCGCCGCCCATCGCGTCGAGCGGCTTCAGTATCACGTCGCCGTGCTCGCGCTGGAACTCGCGCAGCCGCACCGGGTCACGGCTGACCAGCAGCGGCGGGCAGCACTGCGGAAAGCGCGTCGCGAACAGCTTCTCGTTGCAGTCGCGCAGTGCGCGCGGTTCGTTGACCACCAGGCAACCGTCGCGCGCCCCGGCCTCGAGGATGTGCGTCGAGTACAGGAACTCGCTGTCGAACGGCGGATCCTTGCGCATCAGCACCGCATCGAGTTCGCCGAGCGCGATCTCGGCTGCCTCGCCGAGCGCGAACCAGCGCGCCGCGTCGCGGTGCACGGTGAGCGGCCGCACGCTGGCGCGCGCGCTGCCGTCGCGCAGGAACAGGTCCTGCTGCTCCATGTAGAACAGCTCCCAGCCACGATCCTGCGCCGCCCACAGCAGCGCGAGCGTGCTGTCCTTGGTGTAGTTGACGCGCGCGATCGGGTCCATGACCACGCCGAGTCGAGTCTTCATCTGCGAACTCCGTCCGGATTCGGGGCACGGTTTCTGTATTTCCACCGCCCCATGGTCTATTAATTGACGACCGCGGGGCAACGATAGCAGATGGCGGTTCGCAGGGGCGGGGAGGCCGAGCATGGAACAGGACCTGAACGGTCTGAAGGTGATGGTCATCGACGACAGCAAGACGATCCGCCGCACCGCGGAGACGCTGCTCGCGAAGGAAGGCTGCGAGGTCATCACCGCCGAGGACGGCTTCGACGCGCTGGCCAAGATCGCCGATCACCGGCCCGACATCGTGTTCGTCGACGTGATGATGCCGCGCCTCGACGGCTACCAGACCTGCGCCCTGATCAAGAACAACAGCGAGTTCGCGGCCACGCCGGTGGTGATGCTGTCGAGCAAGGACGGCCTGTTCGACAAGGCGAAGGGGCGCATCGTCGGTTCCGACCAGTACCTGACCAAGCCGTTCAGCCGCAACGAACTGATCGGCGCGATCGTGCAGCACGCGCGGCCGGCGCATTGAGGGCGCGGAGGACGGTTCATGGCGCGCATCCTGCTGGTCGACGACTCGCCGACGGAGAATTTCAGCATCGGCAGCCTGCTCGGTCGCCACGGTCACGAGGTCATTGCCGCCGAGACCGGCGAGGAAGGCATCCGCCTGGCGCGTGAGCGCCAGCCCGACCTGATCCTGATGGACATCGTGATGCCGGGCCTGAACGGATTCCAGGCCACCCGCCAGCTCACGCGTGACCCGCGGACCGCCACCATCCCGATCGTGATCCTGACCTCGAAGAGCCAGGACACCGATCGTGTGTGGGCCGAGCGCCAGGGCGCGCGCGGCTACCTGACCAAGCCGGTCGAGGAGTCGCGGCTGCTCGGCACGATCGCGCGCGTGCTGGCCGGAGCCCCCGGTTGAGCGCCGCGGCGATGGATACCGCAGACCCGTTCGCGCAACTGCTCGCGATCGATGCACGCGCGCGACGCGGACGCGCGGGCAGCGACGCCGGGCGACGCACGCAGACGCACTGGACCGGCGTGGGCTTCGCGGTGCTGGGCCAGCGTCTGGTCGCACCGATGGGCAGCGTCACCGAGATCCTGAAAGTACCGCCGCTGACGCGCCTGCCGCGCGTGCAGTCGTGGGTGGAGGGGGTCGCGAACGTGCGCGGCCGTCTGCTGCCGGTGATCGGATTGGCGGCGTTTCTCGGTGGCAGCCCGACGCTGGCCTGGCGCGGCTGGCGCGTGCTCGTGCTGGCGAGCGGCGGCTTCGACTGCGCGCTGCTGGTCGACGAGGTGCTCGGACTCAAGCATTTCACCGCGGAAGCCTTCCGTGACCGGGCCGCCGGCGTGGAGCCGGCGCTGGTGCCGTACATCGGAGGCTTCTACGCCGCGGCCGAGGGCGAGTGGGCGGTGTTCCGCCCGGACCTGCTGCTCGGCGATACGCGTTTTCTGGACGCGGCGCGCTAGCGCGCCCGCCTGCGCCGCCCCGTGCGGCGCTCCGCAGGTACAACGAGGGGATCGATCGATGATCGCAAGGAACAACGGACCGGTCTCGGCCAGGGCGCCGCAGGTGCGCTGGATCGCGGTGTGGGGAGGTGTACTGGCAGTCGCGATCCTCGCCTTCGCGTGGAACCTCTACGTGATCCTGCGCGACACCGGGCGTGACGCGGGTTACCGGGAGATGCTCGGCAACCTGCGCGTGCTGTCGCAGCAGATCGAGGCCTCCGCGCGCGAGGCGGTCGGTGGCGATCCGCAGGCGCTCGATGCGCTCGAGCGCGCGCGCGCCGAGTTCGCATCCACGTTCACCGGACTCGACCGCGGCAGCGAACGCCTGCCGTCGCCGCGCGCGTTGCTGCCCGAGGAACTGGCGGGCATCGAGGCGGCGTGGGCCGAGGTCGAGCCGGCCGCGGCCGGCATCGTCGCGCGCCGCGAGAACATCCGGTTCCTCGGCGAGCTGTCGGCGACGGCGGGCGCTGCGATCGGCGACGTGCAGAAGCACGCCGCGCGCGTGGCCGAAATGCTCGCCAGCGGCGGCGCGCCGGTACGCCAGGTGGCGCTCGCCGAGCGGCAGAACTGGCTTGCCGAGCGCATCGCGCGCAACCTCGATCGCATCCTGCGGGGCGACCAGGCGGTGGCCGCCGCCGCCCGTTTCGGCGCCGACGTCGAGAACTTCGCGGAAGTGGCGGTCGCGCTGCAACGCGGCAGCGCGGCGCTCGGACTGCCCGCGCTCGGCAGCGCCGAGGCGCTGGCTGCGGCACGCGAGGCCGAGCGCGCCTTTCGCCCGATCGGTGACGCACGCCAGCGCATTCTCGATGCCGCACCGGATCTCGAGCACGCACGCGGTGCGGCGGATGCGATCGCACGGAACGCCCCGCGGCTGCTCAACGCGACCAGCGTGACCTCGGACCGCATCAGCGCGCTCGAGGGCGAACGCAGCCTCAACATGGGCAGTGCGCTGTTGTTCGGCGCGCTGATCGTGATCGCGCTGATCATGATCGGCATCCTGTGGACGCTCGATACGCGGCGTCGCCTGGCGCAGACCGCCGCCACCAACGAGCGCAACCAGCAGGCGATCCTGCGCCTGCTCGACGAGATCGCCGGACTGGCCGACGGCGATCTGACCACCAGCGCGACCGTCACCGAGGAGTTCACCGGCGCCATCGCCGATGCGATCAACTACACCATCGACCAGCTGCGCGTGCTGGTGTCCTCGATCAACCGCACCGCGCAGAGCGTCTCGCAGGCCGCCGACGACACCCAGGCCACCGCGCTGCACCTGGCCGAGGCCGCCGAGCACCAGGCGCAGGAGATCGCCGGCGCGTCGTCGGCGGTCAACGAGATGGCGATCACGATCGACCAGGTGTCGTCGAACGCGGCCGAGTCGGCCGGGGTCGCCGATCGCTCGGTGGCGCTCGCCAACACCGGCTCGCAGGTGGTGCAGAACACCATTGGCGGCATGGACACGATCCGCGAGCAGATCCAGGAGACCGCCAAGCGCATCAAGCGCCTCGGCGAGAGCTCGCAGGAGATCGGCGATATCGTCTCGCTGATCAACGACATCGCCGACCAGACCAACATCCTGGCGCTGAACGCCGCGATCCAGGCCTCGATGGCCGGCGACGCCGGTCGCGGCTTCGCGGTGGTCGCCGACGAGGTGCAGCGCCTCGCCGAGCGCTCCAGCGGCGCGACCCGCCAGATCGAGGCGCTCGTGAAAACCATCCAGTCCGACACCCACGAGGCGGTGATGTCGATGGAGCAGACCACCACCGAGGTGGTTCGTGGCGCGCGGCTCGCCGAGGACGCCGGCGTCGCGCTGGAGGAAATCGAGACGGTGTCGAAGAACCTCGCGGCGCTGATCCAGAACATTTCGAACGCGGCGCGCCAGCAGGCGTCCTCGGCCGGTCACATCTCGAACACGATGAACATCATCCAGGAGATCACCTCGCAGACCTCCGCCGGAACCACGGTCACGGCGCAGTCGATCGGCAAGCTCGCCGCGATGACCAACGAGCTGCGCAACTCGGTGGCCGGCTTCAAGCTGCCCGAGTCCGCGCGCACGGTGCGCTCGCGCTGAGCCGGCGCGGTCACGCGTGATGGAACGGGATCTCGGCGCGCTGCAGTGGGTGGCAGACGAGCTCGGACAGGTGTCCGACGAGCTCGTGCGTGCGCTGCTCGGCTATGCCGACAACCTGTCCGATCCGACGCGTCTGCGCGCCTGCCTGACGCTGGCGCACCAGATCCACGCCACGCTGCTGCTGCTCGCGGTGCCGAGCGCCGTACAGCTGGCCGGGGAGGTCGAGGACACGCTGCAGGCGATGGTGAACGGCGAGCTCGCGCCGTCGGGCGACGCGCTGCAGGCGCTGCTCGCGGCCGTGATGGCGCTGCCCGCCTACCTGCGCCGCGTCGGCACGGAGCGGCGCGAAGCGCCGCGTGACGTGCTGGGGCCGCTGAACGATCTGCGCGCGCTGCGCGGAGCCGCGCCACTGCCGTCGCCGCCGGCCGAGCTCGGGTCCGCGGTCGCGGCGCTGGCCAGCGAGACGGGCGCGACCGCGCCGGCAGCGGCACCGGATGAAGTTCAGCTGTTGCGGCTTGCGCGCCAACGCTTCCAGGCTGAACTGCTGGGATTGCTGCGCCGTGACGCGCCCACCGGGCGGCTGAACCAGCTCGCGCGCGTGTTCGCGCTGCTGGCCCAGCGCCTCGGCGCGGCCGGTCATCGCATGTTCTGGGAGATCGCTGCGGCCTGGATCGAGGCGCTGGAACACGGCGGCCTGACGCTCGACGAACAGGCGCTCGCGCTGCTGCGCGAGCTCGACGGCGAGCTGCGCTCCGGCATCGCGCTCGAGGGCGGCTGTTACCAGCGCGCCCCCGATGCCTCGCTCGGGGCGCGGCTGCTCGCAGCGATCGCGCAGTCGGCGCCGGTCAGCGAGCGGGTGGCCGAGGTCCAGCGCCGTCATCGTCTGCTCGCGGCGCTGGCGCTGCGCAACGACCTCGGCGCCACCGGCGCCGCGATCGCGGCGCTGGCCGGGGAACTGGGCGCGGTGTTGCAGCGTCTCGAGCTCACCGAGGGCGACGCGCTGGCCATCGCGCGCACGCTGCGCGAGGTCGAACCCGAGCTGCGCCGTGCCGCGCAGCTGCTGGTCGGGCTCGGCTTCCAGGACGAATACCAGATCCTGCAGACGCAGACCGAGCGCATCGCTGCCGGCTTCACCGCCGGCGCGGGACTCGACGACGAACTCACCGCGATCTCGGCCGCGCTGCTCGACGTCGACCAGCGGCTGGCCGCGCGCGCGGTCGCGGCCGGCGGTGGTGGCGGCGGCGCCGAGGCGCGGCGCCATCCGCTGCAGCGGGCGCTCGAGGCAGTCTGCCGCGAGGCAGTCGACGCGCTCGAGCGCGTCAAGCAGACCATCGGCGACTATCACTCCTCGCACGGCGGGGCGGTCGTGCTGGCCGGGCTGCCCGGCGAACTGCACCGCCTGGCCGGCGCGCTGCGCATGGCCGGAATGAACGCGGCTGCCGCCGTGCTCGACGATTGCCACGACCATGTGGTCGGCGTCCTGGACGGCGAGCGTCCGGCGCCGACGCCGCAGGTGATCGACACGCTGGCCGATGCCCTCGGGGCGGTCGAGTATTTTCTCGAGCGCTTCCTGATCGACGGCCACGCCCCGGAGCTGATCCTCGCGCGGGCGGTGACCGGGCTCGACGGACTGAGGGTGCCGCCAGCGCGGGATCCGGCAGAGGAAGCGCTCGAGCCGCGGGCCGAACCCGAACCCGAACCGGCATCCGTGCCGATTGCTCCCGAACGCGAGCCGCTGGACCCCGAGATCGTCGAGATTTTCGTCGAGGAAGCCACCGAGGTGCTCGCGACGATCGCCAGCCAGCTGCCGGAGTGGAGCGCCGCGCCGGGTCCCGGCAGCGCGCTGACCGAGCTGCGGCGCGCGTTCCACACGCTGAAGGGCAGCGGACGCATGGTGGGCGCCGATCTGCTCGGCGAACTCGCCTGGTCGGCCGAGAACCTGCTGAACCGCGTGATCGAGGGCACGCTGGCGAGCTCGGCCGCGCTGGTCGATGCGGTGGCCGCGGCGCGTGAACTGCTGCCCGCTCTGGTGGACGCGTTCGCGCGTGGCGCCAGCGCGGACCGCACTCCGGTGACGGCGCTGCGCGCGCGGCTCGACGCGCTGGCGCGTGGCGAACAGCCGCCGGCACCCGTAACGCCCGCGCCGGAAGTGAGCGTGGTGCCGGCACCGGTTCCGGCCCCTGGCGCTTCCGAGCTGGAGGCCGGTGCGCGGCTGCGGCGCATCTTCGGCGAAGAACTGGCCGAACACCTGCAGGCGCTGCGCACGCATCTGCAAAGCGAGCAACGCGGCGTGGTCACCCAGGCGCTGTTGCGCACCGTGCACACGCTGCGTGGGAGTTCCTGCGCGGCCGGCAGCGATGCGCTGGCGCTGGTGCTCGAGCCGCTGGACGACATGATCCACGCCGCCTGCGAGAGCGATCACGCGCTCGTGCCCGCCCGGCAGGCGCTGCTGGCGCAGCTCTGCGAGCTGCTCGATCACGCACTCGCCGATCCGCACGACGAGGCCGGTCTGCTCGCGCACGCCCGCCGCCTGCGTGCGCGCATCGACGAGGTGTTCCCGCGCACTGGCCCCGCCGCGCATCCCGATGCGCGACTGGCGCGCTTCCTGCACGACGCGCTGGAAAAGCTGTTCCATGCCGGATCGCTGCTCGCGGCATGGCGCACGGGCGACGACGCGGCGGCGACGACGCTGCTCGCGGAGTTGCGCGCGGTGCACGAGCGCGCCACGCAGCTCGGCGTCGACGGCGTGCTGCAGCTGTCGCAGCCGCTGCTCGAGGCACTGACACCCGCGGCACGCACCGGGGCGCCGCCACCGGCCGGGCTGCTCGATGCCGCGGACGCTGCCTGCGAAGCCTGTCTCGATGTGCTCGATCGCCTTGCCGCGGGCGAGCTGCCCGAGACACCGGAGCTGATCGTCGAGCGCCTGGGCGAGTTCGCCGGTGCGGCCGGGGAGCGCCCGGTCGCGGAGCCGGTGGCGCCCGCCGACGCGCCCGACGTCGCGCGCGAGCGCGTGCGCCGCGACCTGCAGCAGGCGGAACCGGAACTGCTCGGCATCTTCCTCGAGGAAGCCGAGGAACTGATGACCGCCATCGACGAGGCGATCGACGCCTGGCGGCACGAGCGCGGCAGCCGCGCGCCGTACGATGACCTGCAGCGTCACCTGCACACGCTGAAGGGCGGTGCGCGCATGGCCGGCATGAAGTATCTGGGCGAACTCGCGCATCACTTCGAAACGCTGCTGATCAACGAAGCGGTGCGTTTCGGCCGCTTCGACGACGCCTTCTTCGCGCGGGTGACCGAATTCCACGAACGCCTGCTGCGCGCGATGGACACCATCCGTGAACGCCCGCCGGCTGCCGGTACCGCGCCGCTGGCGCGCGCACCGGAACCCGAACTGCCCGCGACGGCGCCGGTAGTGGTGGTGGAGCCGGAGCCGGAGCCCGCGAGCGCGGAGCCGGCCACCGTCGCGGTGGCTGTTG
>CAUJIL010000040.1 GCA_963204845.1 Pseudomonadota bacterium
GCCCGGGCCTACACGCGAACGTTCCGGCACGGCCCCGACGGGGCGAATGTCCCGGCACAGCCCGGGCGAGGCGAATGTCCGGGCACAGCCCGTGTCCATGACCGTCCTGGCTCAGCGATCGAGGTCGCGCGCGAGTTGCGCGGCGCGCGCAATCTCGGCGTCGAGGAAGCGCAACCACTGCTCGGCCGACTGGCGCGAACGCTCGTCGCGCGCGGCCTCGGCGAACGCCTCGCGTGCCTCGGCGTGGCGGCCCAGGTTGTACAGCGCCATGCCGAGCACGATGCGGGTGCTGTCCGGCCGGCGGCCACCGCCGAGCTCGAGCGCCCGGCGCGCGGCGGCCACCGCCTGCTCGTTGGCGTTTTCCTCGAGCTGCAGGCCGGCGACGCGCACCCACAGCTCGGCGTCCCCGCCCTCGCGGGCCGCGCGCTCCAGCACCTCGATGGCACGCCGGTTCTCGCGCGCCTGGCGCAGCGCCGCGCCGAGCAGTTCGAGGTTGCGTGCACTGGGCTCGATGCGCGCGTCCTCGAGGCCACGCTCGAGCACGCGCGCGGCGCGGATCGGGGTCTCGTTGCCGAGGTACAGGTAGGCGAGGTTCAGCAACTCGCGCTCGGCGTCGAGCCAGCCGCCGCGATACGCGGTCTCCAGCACCGCAAGCTGGCGCCCGGCATCGCCGAGTTCGCCGAGGATGCCCGCGAGCTGCACGAAGTACTCCTTGCGCGGCCAGCGCTCCGCCAGCACGCCGAGCGCCTTTGCGGTGCCCTCCAGGTCACCGCGTGCGTAGCTCGCCATGCGCTGCAGCAGGTACCAGTTCTCGCGCGGCGGTTGGCCACGCGAACGCGCCTCGGCAAGCGCGCGCCCGATCGCGGCCAGCGCCTCGGCGTGCTGACCGAGCTGGTAGCGCGCCTGGGCGAGCAGCACATGCGACTCGGGTGCCGGATCGTCGGTGAGCCGGAACCACGCCTCGAGCATCGCGGCGGCGCGCTTCCAGTCGGACGTCGCGACATAGAGCTGCGCCAGGCTGTAGCGGGTGCCTGCCTCCATCGCCTGCGGCAGATCGGGCTGCGCCAGCACCCGTTCCCAGGCAGCGATCGCCGCCGGGTAGTCCTGGCGCGTGTAATGAATGTAGGCGCGGAAATTGTGCACGTTGGCGAGTTCGTAGCTGTTCAGCGCCCGCGCACCGGAAAACTCCCGCTCGAGCGCGGCGAGCAGGCGCTCGGCACCGTCGAGGTTGCCCGCCTCGGCCGCGCGCTGCGCCGCCGCCAGCCGTGTGAACACGTCGTGGCGCAGCGTCGGGGTCACCCGTGTGCGGCGCAGCTCGAGCGGCGGCGCGTTCTGCGCACCCTGCGCATGCACGTCATCGACGCTGCTCGCGGCGGCACCCGCGAGCAGCAGCGCCAACGCCGACCGGCCGAGCACCCGGCAGTGCCGACGGGCGTTCACCGGTCGAGCTCGTAGACGAACTGGTTGCGCACGCCGCGCACCTCGACCGCCCGGCCGTCGACCACGCGCGGGCGGTACTTGAATTTGAGCGCGGCGCGCACCGAGGCGTCCTCGAACACGCCGGGCGGCTGGCAGTCGATGGCCACCGGATCGCGCGTGGCGCCGCTCACCGTGACCGTGTATTCGACGATGCAGTAGCCGGTGATGCCGCGCGCCTGCGCGCGCCGCGGGTACATCGCCGCGACCTTCACGATCGGCAGGTAGTCGCCGTCCGAGGATCCGCTGCCCAGCCCTGGATCGATGCGCAGTTCCGGAGCCGGCAAACCGCCCATGTCCAGCGCGAAACCGCCGCCCGCATCGATCTGCTCCGGCTCCGGCAACTGCAGGCGTGGCGGGCGGGCCGGATCGGGCAGCTTCTCGGGGCGGCGCACCTCCAGCAGCGCCTCGCGGCGCGCCTCGGGCATCGTGACGTCGGCGATCCGCACGCGCGCGCCGGCCTCGGTGCGCGGCGCGCCGCTGCCGATCAATGCCTGCATGGTCAGCAGCAGCGCGAGCGTGACCACGGCGCCCAGCAGCGTCGCGACCAGCGGGCCGAAGCGTCGCACGACCGCTACTTCCGCTGCACCGACAGCGCCGCGTCGGCGATGCCGGCGGCACGCGCCGCATCGAGCACGCTGGCCACCGCGGCGGCGCTCGAGTGGGCGTCGGCCTGCACCACCAGCGTGCCGTGCGGATTCTCCGCGCGCAGCGCCTCGATGCGCAGCCCCAGCCGGTGCGCGTCGGTCGGGTGCCCGTCGATCCAGATCCGGTCGTCGGCGGCCACCGCGACCAGGATCCGCACGCTGCGCGCGGTTTCGGCGGTCGCCGCGACCGGACGCTCGACCTCGATGCCGGTATCGGCGACGAAGGAGGCGGTGACGATGAAGAAGATCAGCAGGATGAACACCACGTCGAGCATGGGCGCGAGGTCGATCGCCCCCGGTTCCGGGGCGCCTGTACCGCCGAAGATACGCAGCCGTCGCATCGCCGTGACTCAGTGGTTCGCCGTCAGGCGGTCTTCGGCGAGCGCGAGTTCACGCCGCGCCTCGCGCGCGACCCAGGCACTGGCGAACACGCCCGAAATCGCCGCCACCATCCCGGCCATGGTCGGAATCGTCGCGCGCGCGACCCCGTCGGCCAGCGAACGCGTGTCGCCGCCGCCGAGCGCCAGCACCTCGAACACCACCACCATGCCGGTCACGGTACCGAGCAGCCCGAGCAGCGGACACAGCGAGACACAGGCACGGATCAGCGCGACATGGCGTCGCACGCGGGCATCGAGCCGCGCCAGCAGCGCCCGGCGCAGCTGCCGTGCGTGCCACGTGCGGCGTTCGGCGCGCGCCTCCCACACGGCGACGGTCGCCGCCAGGTCGTGCGGCAGCACCACGCGCAGGTACCACAGGCGGTCGAACACCAGCGTCCACATCAGGAAGGTCAGCACGGCGACCGCGTACAGCACCGGGCCGCCGGCCTGCAGGAACGCCTGCAGCCCGCGCAGCGTGCCGTCCAGCGCATCCATCACGGCGCTCCCCTGGCGTACCCCGTGTGCTCGGCGATGATGCCGGTCGTCTCTTCCTCGAGAATCTGCGTGATGCGCCGCGCGCGGCTGCCGAGCACTGCGTGCGCGAACACGATCGGGATCGCCACGCACAGCCCCTGCACCGTCGTGACCAGCGCCTGCGAGATGCCGCCGGCCATGGCCTTCGGGTCACCGGCGCCGAAGAGGGTGATCGACTGGAAGGTGACGATCATGCCGGTCACGGTGCCGAGCAGCCCGAGCAGCGGGGCGACCGTCGCGATGATGCGCAGCAGCGACAGCCCGCGCTCGATCGCCGGCAGTTCGCGGATCACCGCCTCGCTGAGCTTGAGTTCGAGCGTCTCGGTATCCATGCCGGGGTTCGCCTCGTGCACCGCGAGCACCCGTCCGAGCGGGTTGTCCTGGTTGGCGCGCTCGCTGCGCAGTTGCGCGTCGATGAGCCGCTGGGTGCCGAGCAGCACCACGTAGCGGTACAGCGCGAGCCCGGCGCCGAAGGCACCCAACGCCATGATCAGGTAGCCGATCAGCCCTCCCTGGCGCACGCGTTCGCCGAGCGAGGGCGTAGCGGTCAGTGCCGACAAATAGCTGCCGCCCGAGGGCCCGGTGGGGTCGATCGCGAAGGTGTGCGCACCCTCGGTGGCCCGCGCGAGTCCGGCCGCGGCCTCGACGAAGCGCCGCGCGGGCTGGCGCGCGAGTTCGGACAGCGCGCCGGAGCGACCTTCGTACTGCAGGTAGCGGCCGTCGGCGGAAACGATGTTGAACACGCCCACACGCACCACCGGCGTGCGCGCCTGGCTACCGTCCGGACGCACCACCGTGGCATCGAAGGAACGCACCTCGCCGGCGGCGGCCAGCTCGCGCTGCAGCTCGTACCAGAAGCCCTCGAGATCCGCGATCGTCGGCAGCTCGACGCCGCTGCCGGCGCGCTCGACCAGCGCCGCGGTGCGCTCCACGCGCGCGGCGCCGAACTCGGCGCCGCTCAGCGAGCTGCCGAACCCGTCGCGCGCGTCACCGGCCGCGGCGGTCAGGTGCCCCAGCAGTTCCGCCAGCGAACCCAGCCGCTCGCGCAGGCGCTGCTGGCGCTCGCCGAGCGCGCGTTCGTTGGCCTCGAAGCGTTTCTCGAGCACCGCGGAGCGTTGCTGCCGCTCGGCGAGCGCGGCGCGCACGCGCGCGAGCTCCTGCTGCTGCGTGCCGCGATCGGCAACGAAACGCGCCTCGCGCTCGCGCGCCTCGCGTGCGTCCCCCGCCTGCCCCTGGCGCACGAATTCCAGCAGTTCGCCGAGCGAACGCGGCGCGCCCGGTTCGGCCGCCGGGGCCTGCTGCTCCGCGGCCGCCGCGGCGGCGGACACGCCGCAGGCGAGCGCCACCACCAGTGCTGCGAGCAGTCGCTTCATGGCGCAGCCTCCGGCGCCATGACCGGCAACGGCAGCAGCGCCAGCGCCGCCTGCCGC
>CAUJIL010000041.1 GCA_963204845.1 Pseudomonadota bacterium
CGATCGCATCGATCAGCCCCCACGCAAGCGCGGTGGGGGCGTCGATGCGCCGCGCGGAGAGCGCGAGCCACGCCGTGCGCTGGCGCCCGATGCGGCGCGTGATGCTGACCGTGCCGCCGGCACCGGGGATCAGTCCCAGCGTGATCTCCGGCAACTGGAACAGCGTGTCCGCGGTGGCGACGATGCGTCCGGCGAACGCCGGCAGTTCGATGCCGGAACCGATGCAGGCACGGTGCACGTAACACTCGATACGCGCCGCGAGTTCCGCGATCAGACGACCGGCGTTGCGTGTCGAGCGGATCGCGTGCGCGGTGGTGAGGTCCTGCGCGAGGCCGAACTCCTCGAGGTCGCCGCCACTGCAGAAACACGCTCCGGCGCCGCGGATGCGCGCCAGTCGCAACGACGGATCGGCGGCCAGCAGATGCAGCCCGGATACCAATCCGTCGCGCATCGCGGTCGAGAAGGCGTTGCGCGCCTGCGGGCGGTTCAGCGTGATCTCGAGCACGTCTCCCTCGCGCGCGAGGAGCACCGGCGGCTCACGGTCGAGCGCGAGCGCCGGTGCGGTGGCGCGCCCCGCGAGGAAGGCGCGGAACTCCGCTCCTCCCTGCAGCGTGGCGAAGGCCAGCGATTCGACGAGCAGGCCGTCGGCCAGCGTCGCGCGTGCGTTGTGACGCAGCACCTGTACCAGCACCATCGCCGCGCGCGGGTGCGTGCGGATGTTGCGGATCAGCGCTTGCGCGTCGCGTTGCGAAGCGACGACGACGTCGGCCAGCGCCGCCGCGGCAGCACTCGCCGGCGTCGCATCGGAGCCGCGGATCGCGATCACCGGGCACGGCAATTCGCCGAGTCCGGCCAGCGCGCCGGCGTCTGTGGCCGGGGTCGGCTCGCTTGCGTCGAACAGCAGGAAGGGCTGCTCCGCGAGCGGGGAGAGGCGTTCGCGCCGCCCGGGGTCGGCGAGCAGCGACGGCAGTTCCCGCAGGGACAGGACGGCATCGTCCATTACATTCTCCGTGGGCTCGTTTATGATGCGGCGCTCGGTGGTTTGCATTCTAGCCTGCGTTCCGGGCTGTCCGGATTTGCGACTCTCGAGGCCGGAATTGACGCGTTGGCGGAGCCTGACTGCGCCGTCGCGGCATTAGCATACGCAGTCCGGAAAAATTGCGGGGCCGCCCACGTGCAGTGGACGTTCCCGTCCTGGCGACGACGGGTGGGCGACGAACATGAGTGGCGCGCTGGACGATATCGTGGTGCTGGACCTGACGCGGAACTTCGCGTCGTCGATGTCGGCGGCCTTCCTCGCCGATTTCGGCGCGCGCGTGATCCGTCTCGAAACGCTGCACGACGCGGCCGCGCCGCTGGAGACGGCCGACTCGCCGCGCCCCGGCGCGTGGAACCACGAGGCCGACCTCATCCACCGCAACAAGCAGAGCGTGCGCATCGACGTGCACGGCGAGCGTGGGCGCGCGGTGCTCGACGACCTGGCCGCGCGCTGCGACGTGATCCTCACCGACTGGTTGCTGCCGGAACTCGAGGCGGTGGGGCTGGACTACGCCAGCGCCTCGGCGCGGCGCGCCGACGTGATCGTCGCGCGCATCTCCGGCTTCGGGCCGCGCGGCAAGGACCGCGAGTTGCCGCCCATCGACGAACTCGCCGCCGCGCGCACCGGCATGATGCCGATCCTGCCGCAACCGGGGCAGCCGCCGGTCTACACCGGTGCCGGCGCGATGCACTCGGCCGTGCTGCTCGCCTTCGGCATCCTGACCGCGCTGGTGCACCGCCAGGCCACCGGCGAGGGGCAGCAGGTCGACACCTCGCTGTTCGCCGCGAACATGTACGGCGCGAGCCTGGACCTGCAGGCCTTCCTGGCGATCGGCAAGGGCGACCGGCTGCTGAACCCGATCTCGCGCCTCGACGTGTCGAACCCGATGTCGGGTGCGCTGTACCCCAGCGCCGACGGCCGCTGGGTCACGCTGACCATGCCCGACACCGACCGCTGGTGGCCGGAGTTCTCGCGTGCGGTGGGCATCGCCACCGACGATCCGCGCTTCGACACCCACGAGAAGCGCTGCGAGACCAACCGCCTCGCACTGATCCACGAGCTCGAGGCGGCCTTCGCGCGCCAGCCGGGGTCGCACTGGCGCGCGCTGTTCGCGGAGAAGGGCATGTCGGCGGACATCATCGAGCGTTTCGATTACCCGGCGAACGACCCGCAGGCGCTCGCCAACCGCTACATCATCGAGCTCGATCACCCGACGCACGGGCCGGTGAAGAGCCTCGGCTTCCCGATCTACATGAGCGAGAGTCCGGCGCGGCTCGCGAGCCTGGCGCCGTGCCGCGGCCAGCACACCGCGCAGGTGCTGCGCGAGTTGCTGGACTACCCGGCGGAGACGATCCACGAACTCGGCACCCAGGGCGTCATCGCCTGAGCAATACGGAAGGTTCACCGTGGCAAGAGCATTGGAAGGCGTGCGGGTCATCGACCTGACGGTATGGTTCCAGGGCCCCGTGTCGGCGCAGTACCTGGCCGACTTCGGCGCCGAAGTGATCAAGGTCGAGCGCCCGCAGGGCGGTGACCAGGCGCGCGGCGTGCGCAGCATCAAGTCGCTCGAGATCGGCGACTGGAACCAGTACTTCCTGGTCATCAACCGCAACAAGAAGAGCCTGGTGATCGACCTGCGCAAGCCCGAGGGGCAGCAGATCATGTACCGGCTGGTCGAGAAGGCGGACGTGTTCCTGTCGAACATGTCGCCCGAGCTGCTCGAGGGCTGGGGGCTTTCCTGGGACAAGCTGCGCGCGATCAACCCGCGGCTGGTCTACGCGACGAACACCGGCTACGGGCGTTTCGGCGGCGTGTCGCGGCCTTCCTTCGACATGACCGTGCAGGCGCTCACCGGCATCATGGCGCGCCTGGGCGAACCGGGCGAGCCGCCGATCTACCTCGGGATGGGTTCCGGTGACGCCTACGGCGGCATCATGTCGGCGTTCGCGATCGCCACCGCGCTGTACCAGCGCAACCGCTGCGGCCACGGCCAGTGCATCGACGCCTCGCTCTACGGTGCGCAGCTCTATCTCGGCGCGCCGCAGTTGCAGGCCTACCTGGCCGGCAACGAGGACCGCGCGCTGCAGCACTCGCTCCGCGCGGCGCCGAATCCGCTGTGGAACCTCTATCCCACGCGCGGCAAGTGGGTCTACGTCTGCGAGCGCAACGAGGACGCACGCTTCGCGTTGCTCGCCGAGGCCTTCGGCGACGCCGCGCTCGCGAACGATCCCCGCTTCGCCGACGCTGATCGGCGCGCGAACAACAACACCGCGCTGATCGACGCGCTCGACGCGCTGGCGGGCGCGCTCGACCACGAGGCGCTGCTCGCGGCGCTCGAGCTGCGCGGGCTGGCGTGCGCAGCGGTCAACACGCTGGCCGACGTGATCCGCGACCAGCAGGCGTGGGACAACGACTACCTGATGAAGGCCTGGTGCGAGGAAGTGCGGCGCGAGGTCGAGGTGCGCGGATTGCCCGTCACGCTGTCGAAGACGCCGGGACAGATCGATTCGCTGGGTCCGCAGCTCGGCCAGGACACCGAGCTGCTGATGATGGACCTGCTCGAGTACTCGTGGGACGAGATCGAGGCGTTCAAGGCGGCGGGCGCGATCCCCTGATCGCGCGCACCGGTGGGAATCAACGACACGGGCAACGGTGGTACGACGATGAGCGAGACGGCACAGACGACGTGGGGCGAGTGGACCTCGCCGGGTGGTGAAGGCCTCGACAATTTCCTCGAGATCCTCTACGAGAAGAAGTTCCACCAGCGGCTCGGCGGCGGCGTGGCGCGCATCACGCTGAACAAGCCCGACAAGATGAACACGCTGACGCTGGCGACCGTGGAGGAGATGTTCCGCGCCTTCTACGACGCGAACCACGACCCGATGATCGGTGTGATCGTGGTGGCGGCGAAGGGCAAGCATTTCGGCGCCGGCGGCGACGTCGAGTGGGAGCGCTGGGGCCTGCGCGGCGCGTTCTACAACCGCTACCCGCACAACCGCCTGATGCGCATGTCGCGCAAGCCGATCATCGCGCAGGTGCAGGGCTACTGCATCGCCGGCCACAACCACATGGCGTACTGCTGCGACTTCACGATCGCCGCCGAGAACGCGATCTTCGGCCAGGCCGGCCCGCGCGTGTCGTCGCCGGCCGACGGTTTCTTCGTGCCGTACCTGACCAAGGTGGTCGGTGCGAAGAAGGCGCGCGAGCTGTGGATGCTGTGTCGCAAGTACAACGCGCAGCAGGCGCTCGACATGGGGCTGATCAACACGGTGGTGCCGCTCGATCGCCTCGAGTCCGAAGTCGACCAGTGGTGCGAGGAAATGCTGGCGCTGAGCCCCGGCTGCCTCGAGGTGCTGAAGGCCTCGTTCGACCAGGAGATGGACGGCTACCGCGAGCAGTGCGTCACCTCGGCGGCGATGTATCCGGACTGGTTCGACATGCCCGAGGGCAAGGAAGGCGGGCCCGCGTTCCTGGCCAAGCGCACGCCCGAGTTCTGGGACATCCGCAAGCGCGAGGCGGAACTGCGCCAGCAGCTGCTCGACGAATACGAAGCGCGTCACCCGAAGAAGTGATGCTTGGGCGCGGGAGGAGTCGGACGTGGAACTGAAGGACAAGGCATGCATCGTCGGCATCGGGGAAACCCGTTATTGCCGCAAGCCGGGTTCCGGCATGAGCGAGGAGGCGTTGCAGCTGGTGGCCTCGCGTGCCGCGCTCGAGGACGCCGGCCTGAAGGGCCGTGACATCGACGGCATCCTGGCGTTTCCGAACGTCGGCAAGTGCGAGGCGCTGGCGGCGAACCTCGGCAGCGAGAACCTGCGTTTCGCCGCGATCATCCACATGGGCGGCGCGACCCCGGTGGCCTCGTTGCGGCTCGCCGCGATGGCGGTCGCGACCGGGCAGGCGAACTACGTGCTGATCCCGGGCGGCTGGAACGGCTACTCGGGTGCACGCGTGCGCCAGACGGTCTCCACCGACAAGCATTCGCTGCCGGGCGGCGGCATCGCGTGGGACTACTACCTGCCGCACGGCCTGACCGCGCCGCCGCAGTGGTACGCGCTGATGGCGCGCCGCCACATGCACGAGTACGGCACCACGCACGCGCAGTTCGGGGCGGTGGCGGTGGCGATGCGCCGCCACGCGCAGCTCAATCCGGGCGCGGTGATGTGCGGCAAGCCGCTGACCATCGAGGAGTACCTCGCCTCGCCGATGCTCGCCGACCCGTACCGTGTCAACGACTGCTGCCTCGAGACCGACGGCGGCACCGCGGTGATCGTGACCTCGCCCTAACGCGCGCGCGACCTCGGCAAGCCGCCGGTCTACATCATGGGCGCGGCCGCCGGCCAGCCGTACCCGGCCGACGAGATCACCAACCGCCGCGATTTCCACCGCACCGGACTGACCATCGCCGCCCCGGAAGCGTTCCGCATGGCCGGTGTCACGCCCGCCGACGTCGATTTCGCGCAGATCTACGACTGTTTCACCTTCGAGGTGATCCAGCAGCTCGAGGAAGCCGGTTTCTGCCGGCGCGGCGAAGGCGGTGCCTTCGTCGAGAACGGTGCCATCGAGTTGGGCGGCCGGCTGCCGGTCAACACGCACGGCGGGCTGCTGTCCGAGGCGCACTCGCTCGGCATCGGTCATATCGTCGAGGCGGTGAAGCAGTTGCGCGGCAACGCCGGCGCCCGCCAGGTGGAAGGCGCCGGGATCGGCGCGGTGACCGGCTGGGGCGATTTCGGCGACGGCAGCATCGCGATCCTGCGGCGTTAGGCAGAGGAGAACACCCGATGAGCCAGGATACGGTTGCCTACGACAAGCCCTTGCCCGCGCTCGATGGCCTGAGCGGGCAGTTCTACGGCTGGTGCCGCCAGGGTGAGCTGCGCTTCCAGCGCTGCACGGGCTGCGGCGCGTTCCGCCACGTGCCGCGCGAGATGTGCCCGCACTGCAATTCGATGGACTGGGAGTGGGCGCGCTCCTGCGGTCGTGGCACGGTCTACACGTGGACCGTGGTCGAGCGTGCGCTGCACCCGGCGTTCGTGGACGCCACCCCGATCGCGCCGGTGGTCGTCGAGATGGAAGAGGGGGTGCGCCTGCTGTCGACGCTGGTCGATTGCGCGCCCGCGGATCTCGCGATCGGCATGCCGGTGGAGGTGGTGTTCGAGGCCGTGACTCCCGAGGTCACGCTGCCGCGCTTCCGCCGCGCACGCGGCTGAATCCCCGTCCAGAAACACGATACGCCCACCAGGAGAACCGCAACGATGGCGCTGGAACTGCCCGAGACCTTCACCTACGAGAAACGCGGCCGCATCGCGATCATGACCGTCAACCGGCCGCGCGCGATGAACGCGTTCACGACCGGGATGCTGGCGGCGATGGATGCCTGCTTCGCCGATTTCCAGCAGGACGACGACCTCTGGGTCGCGATCCTGACCGGTGCCGGTGACAAGGCGTTCTGCGCCGGCATGGATCTGCAGGAGGCGATTCCCCGCCTGAACTCGGGCGAGCAGCTCGGTTACGCGGACCACACCAAGCGGCCGTTCTCGGACGTGTTCAAGCCGATCATCGCGGCGATCAACGGCTTCTGCATCGCCGGCGGGATGGAGTTCATGCAGGGTACCGACATCCGCATCGCGGCCGAGCACGCGACCTTCGGGCTCGGCGAGGTGCGTTTCGGACTGGTTCCCACCGGCGGCACCCACGTGCGCCTGCCGCGCCAGATCCCGTGGGCGGTCGCGATGGAACTGCTGCTCACCGGCGAGAACATCGACGCGCGCCGCGCCTGCGAGATCGGACTGATCAACCGCGTGGTGCCGCGCGAGCAACTGATGGACGAGGCGCTGCGCATCGCGGAGAAGATCTGCATGAACAGCCCGCTGGCCGTGCGCACCGCGAAGGAAATCGTGGTTCGCCAGGCGAACCTCGAGCCCGGCTTCGTGCTCGAGAAGGCGATCGGGGCACGCGTGTTCGGCTCGCACGACGCGATCGAGGGGCCGAAGGCGTTCATGGAGAAGCGCAAGCCCGAGTTCAAGGGCCGCTGATCCCGCGACCACCACGGAGGACCAGACGATGGCGCTGCGCGTCGAGACGGTGATGATGGGACCCGACACCGGCCAGTACGCCGGCAAGGGGCAAGCCGTGACCGGCATCGCGCGCATCGCCGGCGATGCGCAGCGGCTCGAGGCGCTGGGCTTCGACGGCATCACCGCGCCCGAGGCCGGGCACGACCCGTACCTGCCGCTGGCCTTCGCCGCCGAGCACACGCAGCGCGTGCGCCTCGGCACCAACGTCGCGATCTCGTTCCCGCGCAGTCCGATGGTCACCGCGCAGCTCGCCTGGGACCTGCAGAACTACTCGGGCGGGCGCTTCGCGCTCGGCATCGGCACCCAGATCAAGGGTCACAACGAGCGCCGCTACGCGACGCCGTGGCCGTCGGCGCCCGGGCCGCGCATGCGCGAGTACGTGCTGTGCCTGCGCGCGATGTTCCGTTCGTTCCAGAACCCGCGCGCCCCGGAGTACTTCGAGGGCGAGCACTACCGTTTCACGATGCTGCCGCCGTTCTTCAACCCGGGGCCGATCGAGCACCCGCAGGTGCCGCTCCACGTCGCCGCGGTGAACCCGTACATGGCACGCATGGCCGGGGAGATCTGCGACGGGCTGCGCCTGCACCCGGTGGCGACCTTCGCCTACACGAGCGACGTGCTGCTGCCGGCGATCGCCGCGGGCGCGGCGCGCGCGGGGCGCGATGCGGCGGGGTTCGAGCTGATCGGCGCGCCGTTCCTCGCGCTGGGAAGCAACGAGGAGGAATTGCGCAAGTCGATGGACGCGCTGCGCCAGAACATCTCGTTCTACGCCTCGACGCGCTCGTACCACGCGGTGCTCGCCTTCCACGGCTGGGAGGACGTCGGCATGGAACTGCACCGCCTGTCGCTGGCCGGCAAGTGGGCCGAGATGCCGGCGCTGATCACCGACCAGATGCTCGAACAGTGGGCGGTGATCGCGCTGTACGAGGACTTCGCCGAGCGCCTGCGCGAGCGCGCGCTGGGTGTGTTCGGCACGGTGCTGATCGACCTGCCGGCGGCGGCGCGCGCCGACGACGACTTCGTGCGCGAGACCGTGCGTCGCCTGCACGCCTGAGCCATACCGATCGAACCACGGGGTAACACGATGACCGCACCGACCACCGCGACCGGACCGCTCGCCGGGCTGCGCGTACTCGACATCTCGACCATGCTGGCCGGCCCGTACGGCGCCACGCTGCTCGGCGACCTCGGCGCCGACGTGATCCGCGTCGAATCGCACTATGGCGACGAGAGCCGCCACCTCGGCCCGAAGCGTGGCACCGAACGCGGGCCGTACCTGAGCCTCAACCGCAACAAGCGCGACATCGTGATCGATCTGCAGCAGGAGGATTCGCGCGAGGTGTTCGCGCGGTTGGTGGCGACAGCCGACGTGCTGATCACCAATATCCGCGAGCCGGCGCTCAGCAAGCTCGGGTTGAGCTATGCGCAGGTCG
>CAUJIL010000042.1 GCA_963204845.1 Pseudomonadota bacterium
GCAGTGCCCGGACATGTGTTGTTCGGCCACAGGCCGAACCTACGCGGACACGTGTTCGGCCGCAGGGCGAACCTACGCGCGGGTGGCGGACATGCGGGCCACCAGTTCGAGCAGCGCGTCCCACTCATCACGGCGGTCGAGCCCCTTGATGCAGCGGTCCACGTCGGCCGCCAGGCGCAGCGCGCGCTGCAGACCGTGCTGGCCGAGCCGGCGCAGCGCGGCGTCGGTGGAGGGCTTGCCGCGCTCGGCCTTCATCGCCTGTTCGGCGTGCTCGCCGTCGGCGCGCCGACGCGCGATGCGCAGGGTACGGCGGATCTCGTCGGCCAGCGCCCACAGCACAAGCGTTTCCTCGGTGCCTTCGGCGCGCAGTCCCGCCAGCGTGCGTACCGCCGCCGCGCGGTCGCCCTCGAACACGCGGTCGCACAGGTCGTACACCGAGTAGCGCGCGGAATCGCTGACCAGCGTGGTCAGCGTGGCCGCATCGAGCGGGCCGGGCTCGGCCAGCAGCGTGAGCTTCTCGATCTCCTGGCGCGCGGCGAGCAGATTGCCTTCGACGCGTTCCGCGAGCAGCGCCACCGCGTCGCGGGTGGGCTGGAAGCCGGCCGCGCGCAGGCGCTGCGTGATCCAGCCCGGCAGCTCGTTGCGCCGCAACGGCCAGATGCGCAGCGTGGCGCCCGCTTCCTCGATCGCGCGTACCCAGGCGGACTTCTCGACATCGCGATCGAGCTTGCCCGCGAGCACCAGCACCACGTCTTCCGAGGGCGGCAACGCGGCGAGCTCGCGCAGCGCCTGGCTACCGGCAACGCCGAGCTTGGCGCCGGGTATCCTGACCTCGATCAGCTTGCGCTCGCCGAACAGCGACATGCCGCTGAACTCCACGCCCAGGCGGTTCCAGTCGAAGTTGGCGTCGGCGTCGAATACCTGGCGCTCGGTGATTCCCTGCGCGCGACATGCGGCACGCAGCGCGTCGGCGCATTCCTGGATCAGCAGCGGCTCGTCGCCGTGGATCAGGTAGAACGGGAACAGCCGCGACTTCAGCCGGGTGTGGAACTCCTCCGCGCGCAGGATCCGCACGAGCGGCGGCCTAGGGGGCGGCGTCGGTCAGCGGCGCGTGGCGCAGCTGGCGCAGGATCTGCCCGGCGACGTTGTCCTGCAGTTCCTGGTGGATCAGCTGCTCCTCGCCCTGCTGCGCGATGATGCTGTTCGGATCGAAGGCGTAGATGCGGCTCGCCGTGGCGGTGCGCGGCCCCAGCACGGTCTCGCCGTCGGCGTTGCGCACCTCGAACTCGACCGTCACCCGCATTTCCTGCTCGGCGCTGCGCGCGCTGCGATCGAGCGCGACCTTGCTCGTGGTGTGCTGTTCGCGGCCGAGGTGCAGCGAGGCACTGCGCCCGGCGCCGGCGCGCACGTCGACGCCGGAAACCTCCAGCAGGCGCGCCACGCGCGTCGACAGCGCATCGCCCGGCTGCGCGCTCTCGATACGCAACCCGCGCATCGGCAGCGCGAACTCGCCGCTGCCGCGCGGGTGCCAGCCGCAGGCGATCAGCGCGACGCTGATGACGACCAGACAGGCGCGGCGCAGCAGGGGGGTGTGCATGGGGATCATCCGCTGACGACGTTCACGAGTTTGCCCGGCACCACGATGATTTTGCGCACCGCCTTGCCGTCGATGAAACGCTGCACGTTCGGATCGGCCAGCGCGAGGCGCTCGAGTTCCTCGCGTGGTGCCTCTGCCGGCACGTCGATGCGCGCGCGCAGCTTGCCGTTGACCTGCAGCACCAGCTCGATGGTGTTGCGCCGCAGTGCCGACGCGTCGGCCTGCGGCCACGGCGCGTCGATCACCGCCGTGTCGTGACCCAGCGCCTGCCACAGCGCGTGGCAGGCGTGCGGCACCACCGGCGCGAGCAGCAGCACCGCCGCCTCGAGCGCCTCACGCTCGACGGCCAACCCGGTCGCCGAACTGCGATCGGCGCGCTTGCCGATCTCGTTCAGCAGTTCCATCACCGCGGCGATCGCGGTGTTGAACGTCTGCCGGCGCCCGTAGTCGTCGCTCACTTTCGCGATCGTCTCGTGCGTCTTGCGCCGCAGCTCCCGCTGGTTGTCGTCGAAAATCGGGTCAGAGTCCATTTTTCCCGGGTTGAAAATGGGGTCAGAGTCCATTTTTCCTGAAGAAAAATGGACTCTGACCCCATTTTCAACAACCCCATCTTCGAGATGGGTGTGGACGGCCTTCCACAGGCGTTTCAGGAAGCGGCTCGCGCCGGCCACGCCTTCGTCGGACCACTCCAGCGTCTGCTCGGGGGGCGCGGCGAACATCATGAACAGGCGCACGGTGTCGGCGCCGTAGCGCTCGATCAACGCCTCGGGGTCGACCGTGTTGCCCTTGGACTTCGACATCTTGGCGCCGTCCTTCAGCACCATGCCCTGGCACAGCAGTCGCGTGAACGGTTCGTCGCAGGCGACCAGCCCCTCGTCGCGCAGCAGTTTGTGGAAGAAGCGCGCGTACAGCAGGTGCAGGATCGCGTGTTCGATGCCGCCGATGTACTGGTCCACCGGCAGCCAGTAGTTCGCGCGCGCGGGGTCGAGCATCGCGGTCCCGAGGTCGGGGCAGGTGAAGCGCGCGTAATACCACGACGATTCCATGAACGTGTCGAAGGTATCGGTCTCGTGCTCCGCGGCCACGCCGTCGATCTGCGTGCGCCGCCACGCCGGATCGGCCTTGATCGGCGACTGCACGCCGTTCATCTCGACGTCCTCGGGCAGCAGCACCGGCAGGCGCCCGGCGGGCACCGGTATCTCGGCGCCGTCGGCCAGGTAGAGCATCGGGATCGGCGCGCCCCAGTAGCGCTGGCGCGACACGCCCCAGTCGCGCAGCCGGTAGTTGAGTTTCACCTCGCCGTTGCCGCGCTCGGCCAGCGCGGCGGCGATCGCGTCGAAGGCTTGCTCGAAGCCGAGCCCGTCGAAGGCGCCGGAGTTGATCAGGCGGCCCTTGTCGGTGAACGCCTCGCGCTCCAGATCGCACGGCGTCGCCGGGTCGAGCGGCGCGATCACCTGCTCGATCGGCAGCCCGCAGGCGCGCGCGAATTCCCAGTCGCGCTGGTCGTGCCCCGGCACGCTCATCACGGCGCCGGTGCCGTAATCCATCAGCACGAAGTTCGCCACCCACACCGGCACCTCGCGCCCGCTGAGCGGATGCCGCGCTTTCAATCCGGTGGCGATTCCCTTCTTGGTCATCGTCGCCATGTCGGCCTCGGCGACCGAACTGCGCCGGCACTCGGCGATGAACTCGGCGAGTTCGGGGCGCGTCGCGGCCAGCGCCTTGGCGAGCGGGTGCTCGCCGGCGATCGCGAGGTAGGTCACGCCGAACAGAGTGTCCGGGCGCGTGGTGTAGATCGGGATGCGGTCGATGCCGGCGAGCGGCTCGGCGAGCGCGAACGACATCTCGATGCCGCGGCTCTTGCCGATCCAGTTGCGCTGCATCGTGCGCACCTGCTCGGGCCAGTGCTCGAGCGTGTCGAGGTCGGCCAGCAGTTCCTCCGCGTAGGCGGTGATGCGGATGAACCACTGCGGGATCTCGCGCCGCTCGACCGGCGTGTCGCAGCGCCAGCAGCAGCCGTCGACGACCTGCTCGTTCGCCAGCACGGTCTGGTCGTTCGGGCACCAGTTCACGGCCGAGACCTTCTTGTACGCGAGCCCCTTCTCGTAGAGACGCGTGAAGAACCACTGCTCCCAGCGGTAATACGAGGGCGTGCAGGTCGCGATTTCGCGGTCCCAGGCGTACGCGAAGCCGAGCCGCTTCAGCTGCGCGCGCATGTAGTCGATGTTCGCCCAGGTCCAGCGCGCCGGCGCCGTCTCGTGGCGGATCGCGGCGTTCTCGGCCGGCAGTCCGAACGCGTCCCAGCCCATCGGCTGCAGCACGTTGCGTCCCTGCATGCGCTGGAAGCGTGCCACCACGTCGCCGAGCGTGTAGTTGCGCACATGCCCCATGTGCAGCCGTCCGCTCGGGTAGGGGAACATCGACAGGCAGTAGAACTTCGGCCGCGACGGATCCTCGGTGACCGTGAAGCTCGCGTTGCGCTCCCAGAAATCCTGTGCCTCGGCCTCGATGCGCGCGGCGTCGTAGTGTTCGTCCATCACCAGGGGGTAGTGCCGTGAAAAAGAGGCACAGAATACCGCAGGCGGTCACGGCGCCGCCAGCGAACGCGGCTCAGCGGCGGCGTACGGGGCGCGCCAGCACCAGGCACGCGAACGCCAGCAGGTCCACCAGCGGCATCGATCCGAAGCGCACGAACGGGGTCAGGCCGCGAGTGGGCTGCACGTGACCGCGCACCACCTCACGCGTGAACTGCGCGCCGCGCGCCGTGATGCGACCGCGCGCGTCGATCAGCGCCGAGACGCCGTCGTTGGTGGCGCGGATCAGCGGGCGTCGGGTCTCGAGCGCGCGCACGCGCGCGATCTGCAGGTGCTGCAGCGGGCCGATCGAGGCGCCGAACCAGGTGTCGTTGCTGACCGTGAGCAGCAGCGCCGCCGCGCGCGCGCCAGCGGCAACCTGGTCCGCGTAGGCGATCTCGTAGCACACCGACGGCGCGATCGTCACCGCGTGAGCGCTGAGCGGCGCCTGTTCCTCGGGGCCGCCGGTGAAGCTCGACATCGGCAGGTCGAAGAATGCGATCAGCCCGCGCAGCCACGCCTCGAGCGGCACGTATTCGCCGAACGGGACCAGGCGGCGCTTGTGGTACAGCCCGCTGCCCTCGCCGAGCACCGCGACGCTGTTGTAGGCGTCGAAGCCGCGGCGGCGCTCGGGGTTCGCGTCACGGCTGGGGATGCCGAGCAGCAGCGCGCTGCCGGCTTCCCGCGCGCGCGCGGCGATCGGCGCCAGCTGCTCGACGACGAGGTCGAGGTATGCGGGCACCGCGGACTCCGGCCACACCACCAGCGGTGTGCCCCACAGCGGCTCGCTGAGGGCAGTGTAGGTGGCGAGGATCTCCTCGAGTTGACCGGGCACCCACTTCAGGTTTTGTTCGATGTTGCCCTGTACCAGCGCCACGCTCAGCGGCTCGCCGTCCGGCGCGGTCCACTCGATGCGCTCGAGCAGCGGCGCGACCAGCCACAGCGCCGCCGCGACGCCCAGGGCGAGCGGCCCGCGCCGCCGGCGGCGCAGCGTCAGGTAGAGTGCCGCGGCACTGAGGGCAGGAATCAGTCCGGTGCCCAGCGCGCCCCCGATCGGCAGCCAGCCTGCGAGCGGGCCGTCGGCCTGGCTGTAGCCGAGGTACAGCCACGGAAAACCGGTCAGGAGCCAGCCGCGCCACCATTCGCCGAGGATCCACGCCGCGGCAAAGCCGATCGCGATGCCGCCGGCGCGATCGCGCAGCCAGCGCGCCCAGGCCCAGAACGTCAGCGCCGGGAACAGCGCGAGCCCCATGCAGAAGATCGTGGTCAGCGCCGCCGCCAGCGGCACCGGGGCCGCGCCGTAGACGTGGATGCTGACGTAGACCCACGAGGCGCCGCTGCCGAACATGCCGACACCGAAACACCACGCACGCCGCGCCACGGCGCCGGGACCGAGGTCCGCCAGCAGCGCCAGCAGCACCAGCGGCGCGACGATCGCCAGCGGCCACACGTCGTAGGGAGCGAACGCGAACGGCAGCAGCGCACCGGCGGCGAGCGCCGCGAGATGCCCGGGAAGCCCGGCTCCGGCGAGCGCGCGCAGCCGGCTCATGCGCCCGTTTCGTCCGGGCGCAGGTTCAGGCGCAGCAGGTGGATCTGGCGGCTGTCGGCGTTCAACACCTTGAACTGGAAGCCACCGACCTCGGCGATCTCGTTGCGCCGCGGCAGGTGTCCGAAGGTCTGCATCACGATGCCGCCGATGGTGTCGAACTCCTCGTCGCTCAGGTTGGCGTGGAAGTACTCGTTGAACTCCTCGATCGGCGTCAGGGCCTTGATCAGGTAGTCGTTCTCGGACAGCTTCTTGATGAATGTGTCCTGCTGGCGGTCGTGTTCGTCCTCGATGTCGCCGACGATCTGCTCGAGCACGTCCTCGATGGTCACCAGTCCGGCCACGCCACCGTACTCGTCGATCACCACCGCGATGTGGTTGCGCTTCTGGCGGAACTCGCGCAGCAGCACGTTGAGCCGCTTGCTCTCGGGCACGAACGTCGCCGGGCGCAGCAGCTGGCCGAGGTCGATGCTGCCGGGGCCGCTCGCGAACAGCTGCGCGAGCATGTCCTTGGCGAGCACGATGCCGATCACGTCGTCGCTGCTCTCGCCGATCACGGGGTAGCGCGAATGCCCCGAGTCGATCACGCGGCGCACGACCTCCTCGGGTGCGTCGTCGGCGTTCAGGCACACCATCTGCGGGCGCGGGATCATCACGTCGCGCACCTGCATGTGCGACACCTCGAGCGCGCCTTGCATGATGCCGAGCGTCTCGGCGTCGATCACGTCGTTCTGTTCGGCGACCGCGAGGATGTCGATCAGGTCCTTGCGCGTGCGCGGGTCGGAGGAGAACACCTGGGCCAGTTTTTCGAGCCAGGAGCGTTCGTCCTGTTCGTCGTTGTCGCGTTCGTCAGACATGGTCGGTCGGCCCGTTCTTCACGTTCGGTAGGGGTCGGGGAATTTCAGTGTGGCAAGGATCCGCGTCTCGAGCGCCTCCATGCGCACCGCTGCGCGCGCGCGCTGATGGTCGAGGCCCAGCAGATGCAGCGTGCCGTGCACCAGCAGGTGCGCCCAGTGGGCGCGCGCGGGCTTGTGCTGCTCCTCGGCCTCGCGGGCCACCACCGGCGCGCAGACCACGATGTCACCCAGCAGCGGCACGTCGACGCCGGGTGGCAGCTCGGCCGGGAAACTCAGCACGTTGGTCGCGTAGTCGCGGCCGCGGTAGCGTGCGTTCAGTTCGCGCATTTCGGGCTCGTCGACGATGCGCACGCAGATCTCGGCGTCGGCGTGCGCATCGTCGAGCGCGGCATGCACCCAGCGGCGGATGCTGCGCGCCGCCGGAATCGCAGCGGCGGTCGATGCCAGGTCCACGGCGATGCGTCCGCGTGCCGTCACAGCGGATGCTGGCCGCGCTTCGGGCGCGCTTGCTCGCGTTCGAAAATTTCATAAGCCTCGACGATGCGCTGCACCAGCGGGTGGCGCACGACGTCGCGCGGACTGAACCAGGTGAAGCCGATGCCTTCGATGCCGTCGAGGAACTTCACGACCTGCGCCAGCCCCGACAGCGTGCCGCGCGGCAGGTCGACCTGCGTGATGTCGCCGGTGATCACCGCCTTGGAGCCGAAGCCGATGCGTGTCAGGAACATCTTCATCTGCTCGGGCGTGGTGTTCTGGCCTTCGTCGAGGATCACGAAGGCGTGGTTCAGCGTGCGCCCGCGCATGTACGCGAGCGGACAGACCTCGATCACGTGGCGCTCGATCAGCTTGTTGACGTGGTCGAAGCCCATCATTTCGTACAATGCGTCGTAGAGCGGGCGCAGGTACGGGTCGATTTTCTGCGCGAGGTCCCCGGGCAGGAAACCGAGCTTCTCGCCGGCCTCCACGGCCGGGCGCACCAGCAGGATGCGGCGTACCTGTTCGCTCTCGAGCGCCGCGACCGCGCAGGCGACCGCCAGATAGGTCTTGCCGGTGCCGGCCGGACCGATGCCGAAATTGATGTCGTGCTGCTGGATCGAACGCACGTAATGCTGCTGGCTGCGACCGCGCGGGCGGATCAGCGCGCGCCGGACCTGCAGCACGCCGAGCGAGGCGACGTCGGTATCGGCGTCGGCGGACCCGGAGGCGCTCGCGGCCGCGCGCAGCTCGTCGATGCCGGACTGCTGCAGCCGCAGGTGCACCTGCTCCGGCCCCAGTTCGAGGTGACGGGCGGTCTCGTCGTAGAGATGGATCAGCACCGCGCGTGCGGCGTCGCGGGCCTCCGCGGAGCCCTCGACAACGAAATGGTTGCCGCGATTGCGGATGCGCACGCCGAGGCGTTCTTCGATCAGGTGCAGGTGCTGGTCGAACTGCCCGCAGAGCCGCGCGAGGCGGCGGGTGTCGCCAGGTTCGAGGACGAACTGGAGGTGCTGGTCTTCGTTCAAGGGGGAAGCCGTAGCCTCTTGTGGCCGCTCACAGGGGGCGAAGGATACCGCCAATGCGGGGTGCGACGAAAGCCGTGGCTCCCTGCGCCCAGGAGGTCCCGTAGGTTCGGCCTGTGGCCGAACAATTCATGTCCGGGCACAGCCCGGATCTACGGCATCAGTTCCGCGCGCAGCGAATTCGGCAGTGCCTCGGTGATGCGTACGTCGACGAAACGGCCGACCAGCGTCGCATCGGTGCTTGGAAAATGCGTCAGGCGGTTGTTCTCCGTGCGCCCCTGCAGTCGACCCGGGTCGCGCTTCGAGACGCCAGTGACCAGGATGCGCTCGATGTTCCCCACCATGCGGCGCGAGATCTCGAGGGCCTGGCGGTTGATCGTCTGCTGCAGGCGCGCGAGGCGTTCCTTCTTGAGCTCTTCCGGCGTGCCGTCGGGCAGTTCGGCCGCCGGCGTGCCGGGGCGCGGGCTGTAGACGAAGCTGAACGAGTGGTCGAAGCCGATGTCCTCGATCAGGCGCATCGTGTCCTCGAAGTCGCGTTCGGTCTCGCCGGGGAAGCCGACGATGAAGTCCGAGGAGATGCAGAACCCCGGCCGCTGGCGCCGCAGCCGGCGGATGATCGACTTGTACTCGAGCACCGTGTGGTTGCGTTTCATCGCCGCCAGCACGCGGTCGGAACCACTCTGCACCGGCAGGTGCACGTGCGCGACCAGTTGCGGGATCGTCGCGTAGGCGTCGATCAGCGCCTGGCCGAACTCCACCGGGTGCGAGGTCACGTAGCGGATGCGTCCGATCCCCGGCACGGCCGCCACCAGGTGCAGCAGCTCGGCGAAATCGGCGGCTTCCCCGCGGTGGTTGCGGCCGCGGTAGGCGTTGACGTTCTGCCCGAGCAGCGTCACCTCGCGCACCCCGCCCGCCGCGAGGTGCGCGACCTCGGCGATCACGTCGTCGACCGGCCGGCTGACTTCCTCGCCGCGCGTGTACGGCACCACGCAGAAGCTGCAATATTTGCTGCAGCCCTCCATCACCGACACGAAGGCCGCCGGACCATCGACCGAGGGCTCGGGCAGGCGGTCGAACTTCTCGATCTCCGGGAAACTCACATCGACCACGGGTCCGCTGCGTTCGCCGCTCAGCGCGCCGTCGAGCATCTCCGGCAGCCGGTGCAGCGTCTGCGGGCCGAACACCAGGTCGACGTAGGGCGCCCGGCGTCCGATGTCGCCACCTTCCTGGCTTGCGACGCAGCCGCCGACGCCGATCACCAGCCCCGGGCGCTGGATCTTCAGCTTGCGCCAGCGTCCGAGCTGGTGGAACACCTTCTCCTGCGCCTTCTCGCGGATCGAGCAGGTGTTCAACAGCAGCACGTCGGCCTCTTCGGCGCTGGCCGCCGGCTGCAGACCGTGGCTTTCGCGCAGCAGGTCGAGCATGCGCGCCGAGTCGTACTCGTTCATCTGGCAGCCGTGCGTCTGCACGAAGACCTTGCGGGAGGGGGGCTCGCT
>CAUJIL010000043.1 GCA_963204845.1 Pseudomonadota bacterium
TGTCGCTGCTCTACGGCGCCGCCGACATCGCGTTCGTCGGCGGCAGCCTGGTGCGCCGCGGCGGGCACAACTTCGCCGAGGCCGCGGCGTGGGGCATCCCGCTGCTGAGCGGTCCCAGCGTCTACAACTTCGGTGACATGAGCGCGCGGCTCGCCGCGGCCGGTGCGTTGAAGGTGGTGGCCGACGGCGCGGCACTGCTGCGCGTGGCCGGCGAACTGCTCGCGGATGCGCCGCGGCGCGAACGCGCCGGGGCGGCTGCGCGCGCGGTGGTCGAGGCCAACCGCGGCGCGCTGGCGCGCCTGCTGGCGGAGGTGATGGCGGTGTTGCCGCCGGCGCCCTGAGCCCGGACGCCGGCGGCTATGCTCAGCTGCTGGCGCCGGTGGCGGTGGCAGCGGGCGGCTCGGTGAGCCACTTGTTCAGTGCCTCGACGTCGGCGGGGCTCAGCATGCCGGCCTGCTGGCGCAGCCGCAGCAGCTTCACGACGTAATCGTAGCGGGTGTTCGCGTAGTCGCGGACCGCGCGGTACAGCAACTGCTGGGCGTTCAGTACGTCGACCACGTTACGCGTCCCGACCTCGTAGCCGGCGGTGGTCGCATCCAGCGCGCTCTGTGCCGAGACGATCGCCTGCTTGCGCGCCTTCACGCGTTCGACGTCGGTGGTGACCGCGAGGTGCAGCGAGCGTGCCAGCTGCACGGTGTTGCGCAGCACGCTGGTGTGCGTCTCGCGCGCGGCGATGTAGCGCTCGTAGGACTGGCGGCGCTGCGAGCTGATCGCGCCGCCCGCGTACAGCGGCATCTGGAGCTGGATCGATATCGACTTGCCCTCGACGTCGGCGGCGGCCGGGAAGCCGGTGCCCGCCACGTTGTCGTCGTAGTCACCGTCGTTGTGCGTGTTCATCGCGGTGAACTGGCCGCTCAGCTTGGGCAGGTGCTGGGAGCGGCTGCCCTGCGAGCCCTGGCGCGCCGCCTCGGCCGCGTAACCGGCCGCCTTCAGCGAGAAGTTGCCGTTGACCGCTAGATCCACCCACTGTTCGCGCACGGCCGGCTCGGGCTGCACCACCGGGAATTCCTCGCTCAGCAGCCACAGGTTCGAGTGGGTCTGCCCGGTCAGCACCGACAGCGCCTCGTAAGCGATCCCGAGGTTGCCTTCGTCGGTGAGGCGGTTGACCACCGCGAGGTCGTAGGCTGCGCGCGCCTCGTGCACGTCGGTGATCGCGATCAGCCCCACCTCGAAGCGCTGCTGCGTCTGTTCGAGCTGACGCTGGTAGGCGGCTTCCTCGGCACGGCTCGACTTCAGGTTGTCGATCGCGCGCAGCACCAGCATGTACGCATCGACGGTGCGCACGATCAGATCCTGCTGGTCGGCGGCGAACTGTGCCTCGGCCTGCCGGCTGAGTTCCTTGCCCTGCTTGAAGCCGAACCACGCCGGCAGGTCGAACAGCTTCTGCGACACCGTGAGGTAGTACTTCTCGTCGTCATCGTCGACGTCGTAGTCGCTGTTGCTCTGGAAATTGTTGCCGCCGATCGGGATGGTGCGCTTGCTGACCTGCGTCAGGTCGCTGCGCCCGATCTCGGCCTGCGCGCCCACTTGTGGCAGCAGCGGCGAACGGCCCTGGACCCTCGCTTCGCGCCCGGCGCGGTAGGTGGCCTCGGCGGCCTTGAGCACCGGATCGTTCTGCAGCGCGAGCTCGTAGACTTCCTGCAGGTTGTCGGCCTGCGTCGCGGTGCAGAACACCAGCAGGCCGATGGTCAACAGCGTCTTGCGCGGGCGGCGGGTCAGCATGGAATGCCTCTCGGGTCGGGCGTGAGCGGAGATCATGGACGGCGGAAGTGTAACAGAGCATCCGCGGGGGTCGTATTAACGCCCTGTAGTACTAGGCAATTGTGGCGGCAAATTTCACGCCGCGCGGCGCGGCCTCGGCGCTTGCCTCTATACTCCCGACGCATGAGCGATACCCGCGTGGACCTCGACCGCTGCGCCGCGACGCGCCCGCTGCTGGTTGCCCAGGTGACCGATACGCACCTCGGCGTAGCGAACGGTGGCCGGCTGGCCGGAATGGACACCGATGCGAGTTTCGCGCACGTGCTCGGTCTGGTGCGCGCGGCGCCGCGGCGCCCCGATCTGGTGCTCGCCACCGGTGACCTGGCCAGCAACGGCGCGCCGCCCGCGTACCTGCGTGTGCGCGACGGCTTCGACGCATTGGGCGTGCCGTGGTTCTGGTTGCCGGGCAACCACGATGCCATGGCGGCGATGAGCGCGGTGGTGGGCCGCGGAAGCCCGATGGTGCGCGACATCCGTGCCGCGGCGTGGCAGATCGTGATGCTGGACTCGACCGTGCCGGGGCACGTCGGCGGCCGGCTCGGCGACGAGGAACTCGCGCGGCTCGAGCGGCTGCTTGCCGACGACACCGCCGGCCACGTGCTGGTGTTCCTCCACCACCAGCCGGTGCCGGTGGGCTGCGGCTGGCTCGACGAGCAGCGCGTGGCCGACGCCGGGGCGCTGTTCGCGCTGCTCGCGCGCCACCGCCGCGTGCGCGCCCTGCTGTGGGGGCACGTGCACCAGGAGTTCGCCGCCGCGCGCGACGGGCTGCTGCTGCTGGGTTCGCCTTCCACCTGCATCCAGTTCGCGCCGGGCAGCGACCGCTTCCGGCTCGACGACCGCGCGCCCGGAATGCGCTGGCTGGAGCTGCATCCGGACGGGCGCATCGACACGCGCGTGGAGCGCGTCCGTGGCGTCGATTTCGGCTTCGACCGCGATTCCGCCGGTTACCTCTGAGCCGCGAGGCTCCTGTATCATCGCCGGCTCCCGCCGATCCACCCCAGGGAGACCCATGGCAGTCAGCGCCGACTACAATGCCGATGCGATCGAAGTGCTCACCGGGCTCGATCCGGTGCGCAAGCGCCCCGGCATGTACACCGACACCTCGCGGCCGAACCACCTCGCGCAGGAGGTGGTCGACAACAGTGTGGACGAGGCGCTCGCCGGGTTCGCGCGCACCATCGACGTGGTGCTGCACGCCGATGGTTCGCTGTCGGTAGCCGACGACGGGCGCGGCATGCCGGTGGACATCCATCCCGAACAGGGCAAGCCGGGTGTCGAGGTGATCCTCTGCACGCTGCACGCCGGCGGCAAGTTCTCCGACCGCAGCTACCAGTTCTCGGGCGGACTGCACGGGGTGGGCGTGTCGGTGGTCAACGCGCTGTCGCTCGAGCTCGAGGTCACGGTGCGCCGCGACGGCAACGTGCACCGCATGCGTTTCGCGAGCGGCAACAAGGCCTCCGAGCTCGAGATCGTCGATACCTGCGGACGGCGCAACACCGGCACCACGGTGCGTTTCCGTCCCGACCCGCGCTATTTCGACACCGTGAAGTTCTCCGTCGCGCGGCTCACGCACCTGCTGCGCGCGAAGGCCGTGCTGTGTCCGGGGCTCACGATCACTTTTCTCGACGAGGCGAGCGGCGAGCGTCTGGGCTGGTACTACGAGAACGGACTGCCGGACTACATGCGGGCGGCCACCGCCGAGTGGCCCACGCTGCCGGCCGAGCCTTTCGTGGGCAGCTTCAGCGCGCGCACCGAGGCGGCCGACTGGGCGGTGCAATGGTTGCCCGAGGGCGGGGAACTGATCACCGAAAGCTACGTGAACCTGATCCCGACCACGCAGGGCGGCACGCACGTGAACGGGCTGCGCTCCGGGCTGCTCGATGCGCTGCGCGAATACTGCGAGTTCCGCAACCTGCTGCCGCGCGGCATCAAGCTCGCGCCCGAGGACCTGTGGGACCGCTGCGCCTACGTGCTGTCGGCGAAGCTGCGCGAGCCGCAGTTCAGCGGCCAGACCAAGGAGCGCCTGTCCTCGCGCGAGGCCGCGACGTTCATCGCGGGTGTGGCGCGCGATGCGTTCTCGCTGTGGCTGGCGCAGCACACCGAGGAAGGCGACCGGCTGGCCGAGATGGCGGTTTCGGCGGCTGCCACGCGGCTGCGCAAGAGCCGCCAGGTCGAGCGCAAGAAAATCACCGCCGGTCCGGCGTTGCCCGGCAAGCTGGCCGACTGTTCGGCGCAGGACCTGGAGCGCACCGAGCTGTTCCTGGTGGAGGGCGACTCCGCCGGCGGTTCGGCCAAGCAGGCGCGCGATCGCGAGTTCCAGGCGATCATGCCGTTGAAAGGCAAGATCCTGAACTCCTGGGAGATGGACAGCGGCGAGATCCTCGCCTCCGAGGAGATCCACAACATCGCCGTCGCGCTCGGGGTGGACCCGGGCTCGAACGAGATCGCGGGGTTGCGCTACGGGAAGGTCTGCATCCTGGCCGACGCCGACAGCGACGGCCTGCACATCGCCACCCTGCTGTGCGCGCTGTTCGTGCGCCATTTCCGCGCGCTGGTCGAGAACCGACGCGTGTTCGTCGCGATGCCGCCGCTCTACCGCATCGACGTGGGCAAGGACGTCTACTACGCGCTCGACGAATCCGAGAAGCAGGGCGTGCTGAACCTGATCGAGGCCGAGAAGAAGAAAGGCAAGGTCAACGTGCAGCGCTTCAAGGGCCTGGGTGAAATGAACCCGCTGCAACTGCGCGAGACGGTGATGACACCCGAGACGCGCCGGCTGGTCGAGCTGACGCTGAGCCCCGAGGACGGCGCCGACCAGATGCTCGACATGCTGCTCGCGAAGAAGCGCTCGAACGATCGCCGTGACTGGCTGGAGCGCAGCGGCAACCTCGCGGAGCGCATATGAGCGCTGCCGCGGCGCCGCGGGCAGCGAGCTGCACGCTGGAGCGCCGCGGCGAGCGCGTGGTGCTGGTGCTAGCGGGCGACTGGCTGCTCGCGCGCGGTGGCCCGTCCGCCGCCGGCGAGCTGCACGACGTGACGGCGAGCGGCGCGCGCGAACTCGGCTTCGATTGCACTGCGCTCGGCGACTGGGACTCGCTGCTGGTCACGCTTCTCCACCGGCTCGACGCCGCCTGCGAACAGGCGGGAGTCACGCTGCTCGGCGACGGCCTTCCCGAGGGCGCACAGCGCCTGCTCGCACTCGCCGGCGCGGTGCCGCGCCGCGGCGAGGCGCCGCCGGCGCACCCGGTGTGGTGGCGGCGTCTGCTGGGCGGCCAGATCCTTGCCGGTGCGTGGCGCGGACTGCTCGATGCGCTGGGGTTCATCGGCGAGATCGTGCTGGCCTGCGGGCGGCTGCTGCGCGGACGTGCCAACACGCGCGCGGTCGATTTCTTCTGGTTCCTGCAGCAGACCGGGCCGGCGGCGATCGGCATCGTGACGCTGATCAGCGTGCTGGTCGGGATGATCCTCGCCTACCTGGGTTCGGTGCAGCTGCGCCAGTTCGGCGCGCAGGTCTACGTCGCGGACCTGGTGGGCATCGGGATGGTGCGCGAGATGGGCGCGTTGATGACCGGCGTGATCATGGCCGGGCGCACCGGTGCGGCCTTCGCCGCGCAGCTCGGCACCATGCAGACGCGCGAGGAGATCGACGCGGTGCGCACGCTCGGCATCGACCCGACCGAGTTCCTGGTGCTGCCGCGCCTGCTCGCGCTGGTGCTGGTGATGCCGCTGCTGACGCTCTACAGCGGCGTGCTCGGCATGTGCGGTGGCGCGCTCGTCGCGCTCGGCATGGATGTGTCGTGGACGCAGTACCTGAACGAGACGCGTAACGCCGTCACGCTCGCGCACATCATGACCGGCGAGGCGAAGGCGGTGGCCTTCGGTGTCGTGATCGCGGTGGCCGGCTGCCACGCGGGGATGCGCTGCGGGCGCAGCTCGGAGGCCGTGGGCAAGGCGACCACGCGCGCGGTGGTCAGCGCGATCGTGTGGCTGATCGTGGCCGATGCGGCGTTCAACATCCTCTACCAGCGGCTGGGGATCTGAGCGGTGCGCACGGGTGATCCGCATATCGAGGTGCGCGGGCTCACGATGCGCTACGGCGCGCGTGTGATCCAGCGCGACCTCGAGTTCACGGTGAACCGCGGGGACGTGTTCGTGATCATGGGCGGCAGCGGCTGCGGCAAGTCGACGCTGCTCAAGCACATGATCGGATTGCTGGAGCCGGCCACCGGCGAGGTGCTGTACGACGGCGTGAGTTTCCAGCGTGCCGGCGCCGCCGGCCGCGACGCGCTGCGCCGGCGCTGGGGTATCACCTACCAGAGCGGCGGGCTGTTCAGCGCGATGACGCTGGCCGAGAACGTGGCGCTGCCGCTGCAGCAGTACACCCCGCTGGATGCCGCGGCGATCGCCGACGTGGTGGCCTACAAGCTCGCGCTGGTCGGGCTGGCCGGCTTTGAGGACTACTACCCGTCGGAAATCAGCGGCGGCATGCAGAAGCGCGCCGGGCTGGCGCGCGCGATCGCGCTCGACCCCGAGATCCTGTTCTTCGACGAACCCTCGGCCGGACTCGATCCGCTGAGTTCGCGGCTGCTCGACGAACTGATCCTGCACATGCGCGATGCGCTCGGCGTGACGGTGGTGATCGTGACCCACGAACTGGCGAGCATCTTCGCGATCGGTAACAATTCGGTCTACCTCGACGCGGAGTCGCGCACCATGCTCGATCACGGTGACCCGAAGGAGTTGCGCGAGCGCAGCCGCCACGAGACGGTGCGCCGCTTCCTGGCGCGGGCCGGCACGGAGGGCACATGAGCGGCAGACCCAGCCCGACGGCGATCGGCGCCTTCGTCGTCGGCGCGATCGTGCTCTCGCTCGGCGCGGCGATCTTTTTCGGCGGCCAGCTGTTCGGCAGCCGGCTGGGGCAGTTCGGCGCGGCGGTGATCTTCACCGGCTCCGTCAAAGGGCTCGACGTGGGCGCGCCGGTGACGCTGCGCGGCGTCAAGGTCGGCGAGGTCACGGACCTGCACGTCAGCTACGACGCCGCGCGCGAGCAGTTCGTGATTCCGGTGACGATCGCACTCGACCGCGGCGAGCTCGGACTGGCGCCCGACGTGGCCGAGGCGACCAGCCTGCGCGCGTTGATCGATCGCGGCCTGCGCGCGCAGCTGAAGACCCAGAGCCTGCTGACCGGGCTGCTGTACGTCGATCTGGATTTCCTGCCGCAGGCGCCGGCGCGCTACGTCGAGTTCGCGACCGAGGAGCCGCAGATCCCCACCGCCCCCACCGAACTCGAGGCGATCCTGCAACGCGTGAGCGAGATCGACCTGCAGTCCTTCATGCAGAACGCCGACCAGACGCTGCGCGCGCTGTCGCAATTGCTCGCGAGCGAGGAGACGCAACGCATCCCGGCCAACGTCAACGCGACGCTGGCCGAGGTGCGCACGCTGGTGGCGAGCACCGGGCGCGAGGTGAACGCGCTGGGCGCGCGCCTCGACGCCTTGTCGAGCACCGCCGACGGCACGCTCGGCGAATTGCGCACGCAGCTCCAGCGCACCGGCGACGGACTCGATGCCACCCTGCGCACCCTGGACGCCACGCTGGCGAGCGTGCGCGGGGCGTCCGAACAGGCCGGCTACACGCTCTCCGAGGACTCCGCGGTGTTCCACGAACTGAGGCGCACGGCGGCGGATCTTGGCCGCGCGGCGCGCGCGCTGCAGGCGATGGCCGACACGCTCGCGCGCGAACCGGAGTCGGTGCTGCGCGGGCGCAGCGACAGGAGCGAGGATCGATGAACAGCCACCGTCTGGCCGCACTGACGCTGCTCGCCGTGCTGTGCACGGCCTGCGGCAGCACGCCGCGCACCGAGTATTACCTGCTCGCCGCGCTCGCTCCGCCCGCCGCCGAGGCGCGCGGCGACGGGCCCTCGCTCGGCATTGCCGGGCTGCGCGTGGCGGAGTACCTGCAGCGCCCCGAGGTAGCGACGCTGGAGTCGGCAAACCGGCTGCGGTTGCGCGATTACGCGCGCTGGGCCGAGCCGGTGGGCGACGGCATCGAGCGCACGCTGGTGCTCAACCTTGCGGCGCTGCTCGACTCCGGGCGCGTGCGGGCGCGTCCCTGGCCGCGCGAGTGGACGCCCGAGTGGCAATTGCGCGTGGAGATCGCGCGCCTCGATGCGCGCGGCGACACCGCCGAGCTGGTCGCGCACTGGTCGCTCGCGCACGCCGCCGGGACGCTCGAGCGCAGCACCCAGCTGACGCGCGCGCGCACGGGTGACGATGCCGAAGCCGTCGCCGCCGACCTCAGCGCGCTGTTGCTCGAACTGGCCGAACGGATCGCCGCCGCGATCGGAGGCGCCTGAACCGCAACGCCCCGCCGGATCCCGGCATGTACGACGCGCGGTCGGGCACCTACGAGCGCGGCTGGGCACCGCCATGTTCGCGTAGATCCGGGCTGTGCCCGGACGATTTCGTAGGTCCGGGCTGTGCCCGGACATTGTTCGGCCACAGGCCGAACCTACGAGGACATGTTCGGCCACAGGCCGAACCTACGCCAAATGTTCGGGCACGGGTCGAACGCACGGGGAATGGGTGGCAACGGGCGAACCACGGAGGTTCAGGTCGGGGTGGCCCGTCCGTCGCCGGCGAGCACCTCCGCTACGCGTTGCCTGAGCGCGGGCAGCAGTTCGGCCTCGAACCACGGGTTGCGGCGCAGCCAGAGGCGGTTGCGCGGGCTGGGGTGCGGGAGCGGCAGCGTGTGCGGCAGGTGGTCGCGCCAGGCCGCGACCACCTCGGTCAGCGTGCCGTGGGCCTGCGGCAGGTGCCAGGCCCGCGCGTAGCTGCCGATCACCAGCGTGAGCTCGATGCCGGGCAGCGCCGCGAGCAGCCGCGCGCGCCAGGTGTGCGCGCATTCGGGGCGCGGCGGCAGGTCGCCCGAGCGCCCCGTTCCCGGATAACAGAAACCCATCGGCACGATCGCGACCCGCGTGGCGTCGTAGAACGCCTCGCGCGGCAGCCCGATCCATTCGCGCAGGCGCTCGCCGCTGACGTCGTCGAAAGGGATGCCCGCGGCGTGCGCGTGTCGCCCCGGTGCCTGGCCGGCGATCAGCAGCCGCGCGGGTGCGCCGGCCTGCAGGATCGGTCGTGGCGGGCAGGGCAGCGCGTCGGCGCAGAGCGTGCAGGCGCGCACTTCCGCCAGCAGCGTCTCGAGCGACCGTTCGCGATCGTTCTGGTGCGGGCGGCGCATCGTTCAGCCTTGCGGGGCATCCTGGGTCGCGGAGCGCCCGCCGAGCTTGCCGAACAGGTCCACCGGCACCGGAAACACCAGCGTCGAACTCTTGTCGCCGGCCACCTGGGTCAACGTCTGCAGATAGCGCAGTTGCATCGCCGCCGGATCCCTGGACAGCATCTGGGCTGCCGCGAGCAGCGCCTCCGCCGCCTGCTTCTCGCCCTCGGCGTGGATCACCTTGGCGCGCCGTTCGCGCTCGGCTTCCGC
>CAUJIL010000044.1 GCA_963204845.1 Pseudomonadota bacterium
CCGCCGGCGTGGCGGTGGCGGTCACGGTCGGCGGACCGGGAGCGGCATTCTGGATGATCGTGGCCGCGTTGCTCGGCATGGCGACCAAGTTCTGCGAATGCACGCTGGCCGTGAAGTTCCGTCACCGCCGTCCCGACGGCACGGTATCGGGCGGACCGATGTACTACCTCACACGCGGTATCGCGGCCGAATACCCGCGCCTCGCGCCGCTGGGACGAGCGCTCGGCGTGCTGTTCGCGCTGTTTTGCCTGTTCGGCACCATCGGCTCGGGCAACTTCTTCCAGGTCAACCAGGCCTACCAGCAGTTGTTGCTGATCACCGGCGGCGAGCACAGCGCGCTGGCCGGGCGTGCGTGGCTGTTCGGTGTGGCGATGGCGGTCGCCACCGGCCTGGTGGTGCTCGGCGGCATCCGTCGCATCGCGCGCGTGACCGACAAGCTGGTGCCGTTGATGGTTCTCATCTACATGCTGGCCGCAATGGTGGTGCTCGGAACGAACCTGCGCGCGATCCCGGATGCCTTCGGACTGATTATCAGCGGAGCTTTCAGCGCCGAGGGCGTGCAGGGTGGCGTGCTCGGCGTGATCCTGCAGGGATTCCGGCGCGCGGCGTTCTCGAACGAGGCCGGCATCGGTTCGGCGCCGATCGCCCACGCCAGCGTGAAGACCGACGAACCGCTCACCGAGGGGCTGGTCGCGCTGTGGGAGCCGTTCATCGACACCGTGATCATCTGCACCATGACCGCGCTGGTGATCACGGTCGCCGGCATCGGCACTCCGCTACCGGCGGTTGAAGGCGTGGCGCTGACCTCGGCGGCCTTCGCGACCGTGATGCCGTGGTTTCCGTACGTGCTGGCGCTGGTCGTGCTGCTGTTCGCGTACTCGACCATGATCGCGTACTGCTATTACGGCACCAAGGCGGCCAACTACCTGTTCGGCGAAACCGCCACGGTGGACGTCTCGTACAAGCTGTTCTACCTGTCGATGACGGTGTTCGGCGTCACCATGGACTTCTCGGGGCTGGTCGATTTCGCCGACGCGATCTACTTCCTGATGGCGGTGCCGAACATCATCGGCCTGTACCTGCTGGCGCCGGTCGTGAAGCGCGAGATGGATAGCTACTTCGCGCGCCTGGCGCGCGGCGAGATCGCCCACTCGCGCGAACCACCCGAGCATCTGCAGGGATCGCCCTGAACGGAACCCTCATCCGGTGCGCCACCGCCGCCGCCTGCTCGCCGCTACCCTGTTCGCGTCGCTGCTGATCGCCGCCGGCACGCGCGGCCGCTCAGCCGGCGAGCGCGGCGTAGACGTTCTGCACGTCGTCGTCGGCGTCGAGCGCTTCGAGGAAGGCTTCCACCTCGGCGCGCGCCGCGGGTTCCAGCACGACCGGGTTGTTCGGCTTGTAGCCAAGCACGGCCGACTGCACCGCGAAACCGTGCTCGGGCAGCGCGCGGGCCACTGCGTCGAGGTCGGTGGGTTCGGTCAGGAACAGCCACAGCCCCTCGTCGGCGGGCTCCAGGTCCTGCGCACCGGCCTCGATCGCCGCTTCCTCGGGGTCGGCACCGGCGCGTTCGGCTCGTGCCTCGATCATGCCCAGATACTTGAAATCCCACGACACCGAGCCCGAGTTGCCGAGCTGGCCCTTGCGGAACAGCATGCGGACGCTCATCGCGGCACGGTTCTTGTTATCGGTGAGGCACTCGACGATCACCGGCACCTGGTGCGGCGCGAAGCCTTCGTAGGTCACCAGTTCGTAGTGCACGGCCTCGTCGAGCAGCCCGGCGCCCTTCTTGATCGCGCGCTCGAGCGTCTCGCGCGGCATCGAAGCGCGTTTGGCCTGTTCGAGCGCCTTGCGCAACCGCGGGTTGGTGTCGGGATCGGCGCCGGTACGCGCCGAAACCATGATTTCCTTCGCGAGTTTCGTGAAGATGCGACCTTTGGCCGCGGCCGCGTCGGCGCGCGGCTTGGCTTTCCACTGAGCACCCATGAGTTCCGTTTCCGGCAGCAAGAACGCGCGGATTATAGAGTCTGCGCTGCCGCCACGCACCGGGAACCTGCCGGCGGACTCAGGGATCGACGAGTTCCCCGAGCAAACGCTCGAAGTGCGCCTCGATCCAGCGCGGATCATGGTCGCCCCAGTCGCGGATCACGTAGTGCCCGTGGCGGTTGCGCGGCCCGTCCTGCACGAAGTCACAGACGATGCCGATGTCGCCCAGATCGGCGATGCAGTCCTGCAGGGTACGCCGTGGCATCCCCGTGGCTGCGCCCAGCGAGTGCAGGTCGTGCCGCCCCCGCTCGATCAGCCAGGCGACGCACAGCTTGCGGCAATACGCCTTGCGTTGCCGGCCGGCAACCGTACCCGCCCGTGCACGATCCATCGCACCGTCTCTCCCGCGTTGTCGCGCTCACCTTAGCAGACCTGCCCCCGTGAGCAGCAAGCCCCCGGGGTTGATGACCTGCGGATATACTTCAGTGGCACCATCGTACCGAAGATCGGCAGACCGCAACGAAGGAGCGCCACACCATGGCTCGCATCGCCTACCTGACGCCGGAGACGGCCCCTCCCGCGCTTGCCGGCCTGTTCAGCGACGGGGCGCCGGTGCACATCGTCGGACTGCTCGGACACGCCGAGGCCAACGTCGCGCCGCTCAGCGCCTACATGGTCAGCCTGCTGAGCGCTCAGCAACTCGACGCGCGCCTGCGCGAACTGTGCATCCTGTACATCGCGCGCCTGTGCGACTGCGCCTACGAGTGGACCCAGCACGTGGCCATCGCGCGCACGCTCGGCGTGGCCGACGAGGAAATCGCCCGGATACGGGACCTAGAGCGGCCGGAGACGGACTTCGACACACCGGTGGCCGAGGCGTTGGCGCTGTGCGCGCAGATGGTGCGCACCCACAGCGCCGAAGCGGACACGGTCGCCCGGCTGGAGCGGGTGCTGGGCAGCCGGCAACTGATGGAGTTGCTGCTGGCCGCCAATGCCTACATCGGGCTGGCGACGGTCATGAACGCGTGCGCGATCGATCCGGAACCCGGCATGTCGCAGGACGCGGCGCGCCGGCTGGCCGACGGCACCATGGGTGCCGAGGTGCTGAAGGCCGCGCAACGCACCCCCTGAGCAGAACCCCCGAGCCAGGCGGGCCACCGCGCGCTGCGGTCAGAGACGGCTCCAGCGCGGCGGACGGCCTTCCTGGAAGGCCTTCATCGACTCCTCCATGCAGCCGGTGAAACACCCCAGCACCTGGGTGCGGTTCTCGAGTTCCATGGCGTGGCGCAGGCTCGGCGCATCGACGTTCGCCCACAGGCCCTTCTTGGTCATCCACACGCCGTACTCGCTGTTCTCGCGGATCGCACGCGCGGTCTCCAGCGCGCTCTCGAGCAACATTTCCGGGGCGACGACCCGCGACACCAGCCCGATGCGGCTCGCCTCCTCCACGCCGAACACACGCCCGGTCAGCATCAGCTCCGCCGCCGCCGACGCGCCGACCAGCCGCGGCAGGAACCAGCTGGTGCCGACATCGCAGGCCGACAATCCGGTCTTGATGAACACGGCGCCGAAACGCGCCTTCTCGCTCGCGATGCGCACGTCGCTCGCCAGCGCGATCGCGAATCCGCCGCCCACCGCCGCGCCGTTCACCGCCGCGATCACCGGCTTGTCGCACTCGTGGATCGACAGCATCAACTCCGCGAGATACTCCTGATACTTGTACACGAAGCCGAGCTGCGTCATGCCTTCGGTGCCGGGGATCGCGCCAGGTTCGGAGGCTGCCTTGAGGTCCGCGCCGGCGCAGAAGCCCTTGCCTTCACCGGTGAGGATCACGACCCGCACGCGCCGGTCGCGGTTCAGTCCGCGCATGATCCCGTGCAACTCGCCGATCAGTTCCTCGTTCAGCGCGTTGAGCCGGTCGGGACGGTTCAGGCGTAGCTCCAGGATGTCTTCCTCGACCATGTTCTGCAGGATCATCGACATGTGCGTGTACTCCGTGGAATTCGTCGTCGCGACCGCGTCGGCGCGGTCCGCGCAGGGTGGCGACGCCGATCGTCGCCAGCACGGCATGATAGGAAGCGATCCAGGGCTTGCCGATGGCGATCGACGTCAATCGCCGATGACAATTACGCGCAGCTCAGGCGGGAAGTCACGAGTGGGCCGAGGCGGCAGCGAGTGCCGCCGGCCGGCGCCGCATTCGCGGCGACCGGCCAGCGGTTGTCGGAGTGGCGTCTATTAGCAGCGCTTCTTCAGATCTTCCGCAAGCAGCGCCTGGCTCTGTTCGTCGAGGATCTGCGTCACGCCGTTCGACAGCGCACTCAGCCCCGAGTTGATGAACAGCAGCGGAATCGCGATGCCCAGACCGAGCACGGTTGCGATCATCGCCTGACCGATACCGTGGGCCATGAGTTTCGGATCGCTGGAGCCCGATGACGTGATCGCGTGGAAGGTGATGATCATCCCGATCACCGTACCGACCAGACCGAGCAGCGGGCCGGCCGCCACGCACAGGCGCAGGAAGGACTGGAAACGCTGCAGCCGCGGCAACTCGCGCAGCACCGCCTCCGAGATCCGCAACTCCGCAACTTCCGGGCTGCAGATCGGCGCGCCATCGCCCCGGAACGCGAGCAGCACCCGCCCCAGCGGATTGTTCGGCCTGGGACTCGCCAGGTTGCGCAACTGCGCCATCACCGACATCCGGGTCAGGATCAGGTAGACGTACTGGAATACCGACAGCAGCACGCCCAGCACGCCCACGAACACGATCACGTAGCCGACGACCTCGCCATGCTGGATCCGCTCTACTATGTTCGGACGCTCGGCGACCATCGCCAGCAGCGGACCGCGCGAGGGATCGACCACGGCCGGCACATGGCCGCCGGTGGCCGATTCCAGATCCTCGGCAATCCCGGTCCGCTTGCCGCCCAGCTGTCGCGGCAGCACATTCATCACGTTCGCCGCGGGGTCGTACGCCAGATACCTCCCGCCCGAGACCGCCGTGAACGGCCCCACGCGCACGATCTGCGCCGGGGCCGGCTCGCCTTCCGGTTCGCGCACCAAGCCGGTGAAACGGGCAACCTTGCCGTTCTCGGTCATCTCGCGGTGCAACTCGAACCACATGCGATTCAATTCGTCGAACGAGGGCAACGTCTTGGCCGCCGCGATGCGCCGCATCAGGTCCTCGCGGCTTTCCTCGCCTTCGGACTCCGGAAACTGCACGGTCAGCAGCGACTGGTTCAGCACCGTTGCCGCGTCACCCGCGACCTGGCGCGTCACGCCGAACAGTTCCCCGAGATTGCCCTGGTACTGGTGCAGCAGCTCGCGCATCTCGGCGATACGCTGGTCGTTCACGTTCCACTCGGCGTCGAGCGCCTTGCTGCGCGCTTCGGCACGTGCCCGGCGCGCCACGGCGGTGCTTGCCGCCGCCTCCTGCTTCTGCAGTTCCTGGCGCTGCTCCGCTTCCCGGTCGCGCCAGATTTTCGCTTCCCGGTCGCGCATCTGCTGCGCCTGGCGCTGCAGCTCCGCCATCGATACAGCGGCATACGACTCGCGCGCCGGCAGCAGGGCGCAGACCGTCACCAGGGCGATGAGCAAACCACGAACGGCGATCACGAACTTACCTCCTTCGCTGCCTGCACCGGGACCTCGACCACGTCGGGAGCGAGTTCCTTGCGCGCGATCCGCAACGCCTTGGCAACCGCGGACTTGTAGTCATCGTCCGCCACCCACTCACCGCGCTGGGCATCCCAGTAGCCGGCTTCCTCACCATCGACAGTGCGGTACATCAGCGACACCCGGCCGATGCGCACGAACTCGGCTTCCCGCCCGTCGGGCAGCGTCGCCTTGTAGTCGGCCATCGTGCGACCGTAGTCGATCTCGATCTGGTAGGCCTCGAGCAACCGGCGGAAGCGCTCGGACGGCGAGGCATTCTCGCTGCCCATCAGCTCACGGATCCGCTCGACGCGCGCCTTGCGATCGGACACCGGATCGACGAACGGCAGGTCCGTGGCAACGAACTGCTCGAGCTTCTCGAACATGCGCTGCAGCAGGGCCGGAAATTCCGCCGCGGTCTGGTCCATGTCCGCGAGTTGCACCTGCAGCGCCTGCAGTTCCGATTCCTGCGAACCGAGCTGCCGCTCGACCAGCGCGTTGTGCGCCGCGATGCTTTCCGCGTCGGCGAGCAACCGCGCGTAGCGCGTCGCGGCGTCGTCCTGCGCGGAGGCAGCGCCACCACCGATACCCAACGCGAGCGCCAGCGCCAGCGGCGCCGTGCGCCGCAGCCGCTCCATAACCCGTACGTCACGCCTCAATATTGGCATCAGTTCCTCGCCTCAACCGGCCTGCACCGCGATCAGCTGCAGATATCCGTCAGCCATCTTGCGATGTTTGTCGAAGTTGCGCGCGCGCGTGAAGGCATCCTTCGCGCCCGCGTAGTTTTTCTGGTTGAACTGCGCGATGCCGAGCAGCAGGTGCGCGTTGCCGGTGTCCTTGAGACCACCCTTGCGCAGCCCGCTCTGCAGGGCGGTCGCGGCGCTGCCCCACTCGCTGCGCTGGATCTGCACCTCGCCGAGACGCACGAACAGGTCACCAGTGCCGGCCATCTCGGCGGCACGCTGCAGCGGGCCCACGGCCTTCGCGAACTCGCGCGCCGCAATCCAGCAGTTGGCCTGCTTCTCGAACAGCTTGAAGTCCGCCTTGACCAGCTTCTTCTGCATCGCCTCGTCGAGCGTCAGACCGCAACGGTACGGCGCGTCGTTGAACAGCTGCAGGTCGGCGAGCCGCCTTACGTCCGCATCGTCGGCCATGACGCCGCCGCTGTAGGCGAGCTGCGCGACCGCCAGTGATTTCGGATAATCCTCCATCTGGCCGTACACCGACGACAACTGCTGCCAGTAGGTCTTCTTGTCGGGAGCCATGTTGATCAGGCGCTTCAGCAGCGGCACGGCCTTGGCGTACTGGTCCTGCTGCAGGTACAGCGCGAGCACCAGCTGCACCCAGCTTTCCTGCGGCTTGTCGGTGAGGTCCACCGCCTTCTGCGCGGGCACGATCGCACGCTTGTAATCGTTCTGCTGGTAGTACGCGACCGCGAGCAGGTAGTACGCCGCCCCGTTCGGATCCTGCGCGGTGCGGAACCACTGCTCGAGCGCCGCGGCGCCCTCCTTCCACTTCTCCTGCGCGAGAAACATCTGCGCGATCTGGTAGCGCGTGTCCTGTACTTCCTTCTCGTTCAGGCCACCGGCGTCGATCGCGGCCTGCAGGTGCTTCTGCGCACCGCCGTAGTTGTCGCGCGAACTCTCGATGGTCGCCAGGATCTGCTCGGTGCGGCTGCGCTCGTAAGGGCTGAGCTGGTCGAGCTTCAGTTTGGCCACGGCCGCCTTCGCGCCGGCGTAGTTTTCCTTGTTCAGCGCCTCGATCGCCTCGGTCAGTATCTTGCCGGTGGCGGCGTCGATACCGGTGGGCGGAGGCGCCTTGTCGTCCTTCTTCTGCGCCGCGACGTTGCCGGCCAGCGCGAAGGCGACCAGCAGCGAGGCGAATACGCGCAGCAGGAATCCGGTCTTCCGCATTGCCTAGTTCTCCAGAGTGAAGCGGATGATGGTCTGCATGCCGACGCGCTCCACCGCCACGCCACCCTCGATCTTCGGGTTGTAGCGCCAGCGCAGGATCGATTTCAGCGCGGCCTCCTCGAAGATCCTGTTCGAGGACTTGACCACGACTGCGTCCTTGACCGAGCCGGTGCCGGTGATCGTGAACTGCACCTGCACCCAACCCTCGAGGCCGCGGCTGATCGCGCGCTGCGGATAGTCCGGCGGCACGCGCACCAGCGGAATCGTATCGCGGTCCGAGCCGGCGCTGAGCGACATCTTCGACATCGCCGAACCCGCATCGACGCTGGGCGTCAGCGTCGCGACGTTGCTCTCCACACTGCCGGCGCTGAACGCCATCCGCGGCACCTCGGGGGTGGGCGGCGGACGCTCGCGCTCTATCTTCTGTTCACGCTTGCTGGCCACCTCGGTGTCCTTGCGCATGCGGGTGAACTCGATGCGCGTCGCCTCACGCATCTCGGTCGTGTCCACGGGCTGGCTGATCAGGCGCCACAGCACCCAGAACATCGCCACCGAAAACAGGGCGCCAATGAGCAGCGCCAACGGTATCCTGATGATCAAGACGAGTTACTCCCCGCGTTCCGAATCAGCCGCCAGCATCCGTGTCGGCTGCGATGGCGACGTCCTTGATACCGCCCATGCGTACTTCGTCCATCACTTTCGCCACCATGCCGGCCTTCGCGGCACGGTCGGCGATGATCACGACGCTGTCGTCCGGGCGCTCGATATGCAACCGCTCCATGATCCCGCGCACCTCGCGCAGTTCGACCGCGCGGCGGTCGATCCAGACGTCGCCGTTCTCGCGGATCGCCACCAGCAGGTTCCCCGACGGACGCTCCTCCGCGGTGACCGCGGTGGGGCGGAACACCGTGATCCCCGGCTCCTTGATGAAGGAGGTCGTGATGATGAAGAAAATCAGCAGGTTGATCGTGAAATCCAGCATCGGCGCGAGGTCGATGCCATGATCCTCTTCTACAGCAGCGTGTCTTCTCGCCTGCATGGTCGTACTCCCGCGCGCCGCCTATTCTGTGGTCGTGAAGGTGATGTTGTAGATACCGCCGAGGTGCACCTGGTCCACCACCTCGACGATCACCGCCATCGGCGCCAGTTCGTTCGCGAGCACCAGCACGCCGGCGTCGGGATTCACCGCGCTCATGCGCTCGACGTTCGCGCGCACCGCACGCGTGTCGATCGCCCGGTTGTCCACCCACACCTCGCCGTTCTCGAGCACCTGGATCTGGATGCTCTTCGAGTCGTCCTCGTTCGGCTGCTCGAAGCCGGTGGGCCGGTTCACCACGACCGCGGTCGCCTTCACGAACACCGCCGTGATGATGAAGAAGATCAGCAGGTTGATGACGAAGTCGAGCATGGGAGCGAGGTCGATCCCGTGCGACGACTCATGTTCGGCATGTACGCGACGCTTGAGACGCATGATTAGAGTGGCAACCTGTCAGCTAGAAGTTCGGTTTCGTGCGCGGCGCGGGTACGGAAGTAATGCACCGGATAGAGTCCGGAGATACTGACCGCCAATCCCGTCATCGTGCACAGCATTGCCTCCGACACCCCGCTCGCCATGGCGCGCGCATCGGCGTTGCCGCGCAACGCCATCGAATCGAACACCTCGAGCATCCCGGTCACGGTCCCGATCAGCCCCAGCAGGGGCGACATCGGCACCAGCACCTGCAGCACCGGGAAACCGGTGGTCATCGCCGCGTTGAGGCGCGAGATCATCGCCTGGCGGATCTGGCGTGCGCACCACGAATTGTGGTCGGTGCGCGCGGCCCAGTCGGCCTGCAGTTGCGCGGCCTGCTTGGGCAGCACGCTGCGGAAGTACCACCAGCGTTCGATCACCAGCGTCCACAGCAGCACGCCCGAGGCGAAGATCCAGCCTACGAACGGCCCCCCGTCCTCGATGAGGTGGGCGATTCCGCGCACCAACGGCAAGGTATCAAGCACGGCGCTGCCTCTCGATGCTCTCGGCCAGCATGCCGGCCGACTGTTCCTCGATCACCTGGGTCACACCGCGCGACAGCGAGGTCAGCAGTGCGTTCGCGAACAGCAGCGGAATCGCGATGCCCAGACCCAGTACCGTCGCGATCATCGCCGCACCGATACCATTGGCCATCAGCTTCGGATCGCTGGAGCCGGACTCGGTGATGCTCTGGAAGGTCATGATCATGCCGAGTACGGTACCGATCAGACCGAGCAGCGGACCGGCCGCGACGGCGAGTCGCAGCATGGCCTGGAAGCGCTCGAGCTTCGGCACCTCGCGGAACACGGCTTCCGAGATGCGCAGCTCCGCAACGTCGGCGTCCTTCTCGATCGTGTTCGCATCGCCACGGAACGCGAGCAGCACGCGGCCCAGCGGGTTGTCCTTGCTCGGCTTGTCGAGGTTCTTCAACTGCGCCGTGACACGTACACGGACGATCACCAGATACGCCAGCTGGACCAGGAAGCAGACCACACCGACCCCGCCCACGAACAGGATCACGTAGTTGACGTGCTCACCGTGCTCGATGCGCTGCACCCAGGTGGGACGCTCGACGTAGAGCGACATCAGCACCCCGCGCGAGGAATCGACCACCGCCTGCACGTAGCCGTCGCCCGCCGACTCGAGATTGCGCACGTACGACAGGATCTCGGCCGGAGGCTGGCGCGGATAGACGTTGAGCGTCTGCAGCGCCGGCATGTATTGCAGCACCTTGCCCTCGGAACTCGCCGTGAACGGCCCGATGCGGACCACGTCCTGCTCGTTTGCCTCGCCACCCGGCTGGATCACCTGCGTGCGGAACTTCGCGACCTGCCCGCTGGCGACCATCTCGCGCTGCAGTTCGAACCACAGCCGCTCGAGGTCGGCCGTCACCGGCACGCCTTTCGCGCCCGCGAAGGTACGCAGCGCATCCGCACGTCCCGTTTCGCCGGCCGCCGGCGGAAACTGGGCAGAAATCAGCGACTGCTCGAGGATCGTCGCGCTGTCGCCGGCGACCTGGCGCGCCAGGCCGAACACTTCGGCCAGCCCGAGGCCCGCGGCCTTGTCACGCAGCTGCTTGTCGAGTTCGTTGATCTTCAGCTCGTTGTCGGAGAACTGGCCCGACAACGCGTTGGAACGCGCGTCCAGCGCGTCGCGGCGCGCCTGCGCTTCCTGCATCATCTTCTGCTGCTCCGCCTCGCCGGCGGCGCCGAACTTCGCCTTGGCCTGCTCGAAAGCCTGCTGCTCGGTGCTGCGCCCGGTGGCCACTTCCTTCAGCAGCGCATCGAGGGAATCGGCGGCGTGCGTGATCGCGCCGAACTGCAGCAGCGAGGCCGCCGCCACGTACTTGAGCATGTTGCGCAACTTGATCACTGCACTACCTCCTGCGGGGCGGGAACCGGAACGGTCAACAGGTCGGGCGCACCGTCCTTCTTCGCTACCCGGCGCGCCTCGGCGACCGCCTCGGCGTAGCTGTTGTCGACCACCCACTGCTTCGCTCCGGCTTCCCAGTAGCCGGTCTCGGCACCGTCGAGCGACTGGTACATCAGCGCCACGCGACCGAGGCGCACGAAGGACACCGTGCGCTTGCTGCCGTCCTTCTCGAGCACGCCCTCGTAGGCGTCGAGCGTGCGGCCATTCTCCAGTTCGATCTGGTAGGCCTCCATGATGCGGCGGTACTTCTCGGAGATCGTCACGTCGGCACGCGTCATCATCTCCTTCAGGGAGTTCACACGCTGCGTGCGCTCCTCGAGCAGGAACGGCACGTCGAGCGCCACGAAACGCTCGAGCGCGTCGACCATGCGCTGCATCAGCGGCTGCACTTCCCGGTTCGTGGTCTCGATGTCGAGCAGCTGCTTCTCGATCGAAGCCATCTCCTCGCGCTGCGCGACCACCTGTTTCTCGAGCTGCGAGTTGTACTTGTCGAGGCTGTCGGCGTCCGCCTGCGCGCTGGCGAAACGGCTGGCGGCATCCTGCGTGCGGTCGCGGATCTCGTTGATGCGCTTCTGCGAGGCCGCGGCGGCACGATCGGCCTCGCCCTGCGCGCTCATCGCCGAATCGAGCGTCTGCGCGCCCACGGGCGCGGCAACCAGGGCTGCCGCACCGGCGCTGACCAGGAGGGCCAGCGCCCTCGTGATCCTGGGTTTGGAAGGGGTCATGACGGGTAGCGCCTCCTGATCAAAGAGTTCGACTCAGCGGGAAGGGATGACATCGGAATTACAACCTTCGGACAAGCTGTTTATTACTTCTTTGGGCGAAGCCGTGTTCCCGGGGAAGGACGACCGCTTTCGCTCTTGCGGCCGAACTCTAATGGACCTTTTTTAATGTTGCAAGCAATTGATGATGCCAGCGCACCGTTTTCTCTTTACCGTGCGCGCAGCATTTCTTTGCCGTACGCGCACGGACCGGGGAAAGCCCGGAGCGAATCCTGCGAAAACACCTGCCACACCCTCTGGCGCGTCCCTGATCGGGTCCTATAATGGTCCCAGGTCGCGGACACAACCTGGGCGGTAACGGATCGCCGAACTACAGACCGGACCAAGGGGACACCATGAGTCCTGGCGTCGACGCGCTGAGCCACCACTGGTCGGTCGCCGTGTTCGTCCTCGTCGTGCTGGGCGTGTGCGCCGCGATGCTCGGCGTCTCCGCGCTGACCGGCGGCCGATCCAGCGGCCGCGCCCGCAACGAACCCTTCGAGTCCGGCATCGTGTCGGTCGGCAGCGCCCGCCTGCGGCTGCCGGCAAAGTTCTACCTGGTCGCGATGTTCTTCGTGATCTTCGACGTCGAGGCGCTGTTCCTTTACGCCTGGGCGGTCTCGTTGCGCGAAAGCGGCTGGACCGGCTTCATCGAGGCCGCCGTGTTCATCCTGGTGCTGCTCGCCGGACTGGTCTACCTGTGGCGGATCGGCGCGCTGCGCTGGCACGTGCCGCCACGGCGCCGGTCGCGCGAGCGTTGAGGTGCGCATGGACTACCGCCTGACACCGATCGCCACCGACGCCGCCCCCGGCCCCGCCGCGCGCGCGGACACCGACGTCACCGAACGCGAGGTGCACCGCAGCGTGTTCCTCGGCCGCCTCGAGGACGTGCTGCACAAGGCGGTCGGCTGGGGACGCAAGCACTCGCTGTGGCCGTACAACTTCGGGCTGTCGTGCTGCTACGTGGAAATGGCGACCGCGTTCACCGCCCCGCACGACGTGGCGCGCTTCGGCGCCGAGGTCATCCGCGCCTCGCCGCGCCAGGCCGACTTCATCGTGATCGCCGGCACGCCGTTCCTGAAGATGGCGCCGGTGATCCAGCGCCTGTACGAGCAGATGCTCGAGCCGCGCTGGGTCATCTCGATGGGTGCCTGCGCCAATTCGGGCGGCATGTACGACATCTATTCGGTGGTGCAGGGCGTCGACAAGTTCCTGCCGGTCGACGTCTACATCCCGGGCTGCCCGCCACGCCCGGAGGCGTTCCTGCAGGGGCTGATGCTGCTGCAGGAGTCGATCGCCAGCGAACGCCGCCCGCTGTCGTGGGTGGTCGGCGACCAGGGGGTGCACCGGATCGAGGTGCCCTCGCAGCGCGAGCAGCGGCGCGCGGCGAGAATGGCCACCACCACGCTGCGTACGCCGGACGAGGTCTGAGCATGCGCAGCACGCAAGCGATCCCGACGTTGCTGGTGCTGCCATGACGAAGAAGAAGCGCACAGCCGGGACCGAGGGCCCGCAGCCCGGCAGCGAGCACACGGTGGTCGCCGAACTGTACCAGCGCTTCGGCCCGGGATCGATCGTGTTCCAGCCGACCGTCGACCGCCTGCCCACGGTGTGGGTGGCCCGCGACGAACTTCCCGAGGTGCTGCGCTTCCTGCGCCAGCTGCCGCAACCCTACGCCATGCTCTACGACCTGCACGGCGTCGACGAGCGGCTGCGCGTGCGCCGCGAGGGCCTGCCGCCGGCCGATTTCACGGTCTTCTACCACCTGCTGTCGCCGGAGCGCAACAGCGACGTGCGCGTCAAGGTGGCGCTGACCGCCGCCGACCCGCGCCTGCCGACCGTGACCGGCATCTGGCCGAACGCAAACTGGTACGAGCGTGAGGTGTGGGATCTCTACGGCATCGTCTTCGACGGCCATCCGCACCTGCAGCGCATCATGATGCCGCGCACCTGGCAGGGGCACCCGCTGCGCAAGGACCATCCGGCGCGCGCCACCGAATTCGACCCCTACGCGCTCGACGCCGCGAAGCAGGATCTGGAACAGGAGGCGCTGCGCTTCGTCCCCGAGGAATGGGGAATGAGCCGCAGCAGCGCGCACGCGGACTACATGTTCCTGAACCTGGGGCCGAACCACCCGTCGGCGCACGGGGCGTTCCGCATCGTGCTGCAGCTGAGCGGGGAGGAAATCGTCGACTGCGTGCCCGACATCGGCTACCACCACCGCGGCGCCGAGAAGATGGCCGAGCGCCAGTCGTGGCACAGCTACATCCCGTACACCGACCGCATCGACTACCTCGGCGGGGTGATGAACAACCTGCCGTACGTGATGGCGGTGGAAGACCTGGCCGGCATCCGCGTCCCGGCGCGCGTCGAGACGATCCGCGTGATGCTGTGCGAGTTCTTCCGCATCACCAGCCACCTGCTGTTCCTCGGCACCTACATCCAGGACGTCGGCGGCATGTCGCCGATCTTCTTCATCTTCACCGACCGCATGAAGGCCTACGACGTGATCGAGGCGATCACGGGAGCGCGCATGCACCCGGCGTGGTTCCGCATCGGCGGGCTGGCGCACGACCTGCCGAAGGGCTGGGACCGCCTGGTGCGCGAGTTCTGCGACTGGATGCCGCGCCGGCTCGACGAATACGACAAGGCCGCGCTGAAGAACGGCATCCTGCGTTCGCGCACCATCGGGGTCGCGCAGTACGACACCCGCGAGGCGCTCGCCTGGGGCGTGACCGGCTCGGGACTGCGCGCCACCGGCTTCGATTACGACCTGCGCAAGGCACGGCCGTACTCGGGCTACCAGAACTTCGACTTCGAGGTGCCGCTGGCGAACAACGGCGACGTGTACGACCGCGCCACCGTGCGCCTGGAGGAAATGCGCCAGAGCGTGCGCATCATCCGCCAGTGCCTCGAGAACATGCCGGCCGGGCCGTACAAGGCCGACCACCCGCTGACCACACCGCCCCCCAGGGAGCGCACCCTGCAGCACATCGAAACGCTGATCAACCACTTCGTCGGCGTCTCGTGGGGACCGGTGATTCCGGCCGGCGAGTGCTGTCGCATGATCGAGGCGACGAAGGGAATCAACAGCTACTACCTGACCTCGGACGCCGGCACCATGAGCTACCGCACGCGGATCCGCACACCCAGTTTCCCCCATTTGCAGCAGATACCCTCGGTGATCCGCGGCAGCCTCGTCGCGGACCTGATCGCGTACCTCGCCAGCATCGATTTCGTGATGGCCGATGTCGACCGTTGACCCCCCGATCCCGCTGGCCGCCGCCACCGGCTTCCTGTCGGAGCCCGAGCTCGCGGCGATCCGCCACGAACTGGGGCACTACGAGGACCCGCGCGCCGCGTGCATCGAGGCGCTGAAGGCCGTGCAGTCCGCGCGCGGCTGGGTGCCCGACCCGGCGATCCCGGCGATCGCCGAACTGCTCGGCATCACGCCGGCCGACGTCGAGGGGGTGGCGACCTTCTACAACATGATCTTCCGCCAGCCAGTGGGGCGGCACGTGATCAAGGTCTGCGACAGCATCGCCTGCTACCTGACCGGTTACGAGGAACTCGCCGCCGCGGTGCGCGCGGCGACCGGGCTGGACTGGGGCCAGACCGGCGCCGACGGGCGTTTCACGCTGCTGCCGGTGTGCTGCCTCGGCAACTGCGACAAGGGCCCGTCGCTGATGATCGACGACGACACCTGGGGTCCGCTGGGCGCCGCCGAGGTGCCCGCACTGCTGGAGCGTTACCGATGAGCGCCCGCACGCCCCAGACGCACCCGCTGACCTGGCGCCTCGATCACGGCGCGCCGGTAAATGCGATCGCCGCCTACGAGGCGCTGGAGGGCTACGCAGCGGCGCGCCGGGCGCTGGCGGACCTCGAGCCGGCCGCGCTGACGCAACTGGTCAAGGACGCGAACCTGCGCGGCCGTGGCGGCGCCGGGTTCCCGACCGGCGTCAAGTGGAGCCTGGTGCCGATGGGCCCCGACGCCGGGCGCAAGTACCTGCTCTGCAACGCCGACGAGATGGAGCCGGGCACCTTCAAGGACCGCCTGCTGCTCGAGCAGCTGCCGCACCTGCTCATCGAGTCGATGGTCCTCGCCGCCTGGGCGATCCAGGCTACCCGCGGCTACATCTTCCTGCGCGGCGAGTACGTGCTGGCCACCGAGCGGCTGAACCGGGCGCTGGCCGAGGCCCGCGAACGCGGCTACCTGGGGCGCAACGTGCTCGGCACCGGTTGGGACTTCGACGTGTTCGTGCACACCGGCGCGGGGCGCTACATCTGCGGCGAGGAGACCGCGCTGATCAACTCGCTCGAGGGCCGGCGCGCGAACCCGCGCGCCAAGCCGCCGTTCCCGCAGATCGCCGGTGCCTGGGGCCGGCCGACGATCGTCAACAACGTCGAGACGCTGTGCAACCTGCCCGGCATCGTGCTGCACGGCGCACCGTGGTTCACCGCGCTGTCGCGCGGCCTGAGCAGCGACGGCGGCACCAAGCTCTACGGCGTCTCCGGCCGCGTGCGGCGCCCGGGGCTGTGGGAACTGCCGATGGGCAGCAGCGCACGCACGATCCTCGAGGAGCACGCCGGCGGCATGCAGCCGGGACGAGACCTGAAGGCCTGGCTGCCGGGCGGCGCCTCGACCGACTTCCTGCTCCCCGAGCACCTGGACCTCGCGATGGATTACGACACCATCGCCAAGGCGCGCAGCCGCCTCGGCACCGGGCTGATGACGGTCGTGGACCGCACGCAGCCGATCGTGCCGGTGGTGCGCAACCTCGAGGAGTTCTTCGCGCGCGAGTCCTGCGGCTGGTGCACCCCGTGCCGCGACGGGCTGCCATGGTCGGTGAAGCTGCTGCGCGCGATCGAACGCGGCGAGGGCCGCCCCGGCGACATCGAGATCCTGGAAAGCCTGACGACGCAACTGGGACCGGGCCGCACGCACTGCGCGCTCGCCCCCGGCGCCGTCGAACCGCTGCAGAGCGCGCTGCGCTTCTTCCGCTCCGAGTTCGAGAGCGGCATCCGCGCGTCGGCGGCCAGCAAGGAAACCGTGTGATGGCGACGATCCACGTCGACGGCAAGAGCTACGAGGTCGAGGGCGCCGACAACCTGCTGCACGCGTGCCTGTCGCTGGGGCTGGACATCCCCTACTTCTGCTGGCATCCGTCGCTCGGCTCGGTCGGCGCCTGCCGCCAGTGCGCGGTGAAGATGTACCGTGACGCCGACGACCGCCAGGGGCGGATCGTGATGTCGTGCATGACGCCGTCGACCGACAACACCTGGATCTCGATCGACGACGAGGAAGCGCGCGCGTTCCGCCGCAGCGTGATCGAGTTCCTGATGGCGAACCACCCGCACGACTGCCCGGTGTGCGAGGAAGGCGGGCACTGCCACCTGCAGGACATGACCGTGATGAGCGGCCACAGCGGCCGGCGCTACCGCTTCACCAAGCGCACGCACCGCAACCAGGACCTGGGCCCGTTCATCAACCACGAGATGAACCGCTGCATCGCCTGCTACCGCTGCGTGCGCTACTACCGCGACTACGCCGGCGGCTCCGACCTCGGGGTCTTCGGCGCGCACGACAACGTGTACTTCGGCCGCGTCGAGGACGGCCGGCTCGAGAACGAGTTCTCGGGCAACCTGACCGAGGTCTGCCCCACCGGGGTATTCACCGACCGCACCCACTCCGAGCGCTACAACCGCAAGTGGGACATGCAGTTCGCCCCCAGCGTGTGCCAGCAGTGCGCACTGGGCTGCAACATCAGCCCCGGCGAACGCTACGGCGAGCTGCGCCGCGTGGAGAACCGCTTCAACGGCGCCGTGAACCACTATTTCCTGTGCGACCGCGGGCGCTTCGGCTACGGCTACGTGAACCGCGCCGACCGCCCGCGCCAGATGTTCGCGCGCGCGGGCTCCGAGTTCGAGGCCGCCAGCGTCGCCGGCGGGCTCGAACGCGTCGCGGCCGCGATGCGCTCGGCGCGCCTGGTCGGCATCGGTTCGCCGCGCGCGAGCCTGGAGAGCAACTTCGCGCTGCGCCACCTGGTGGGCGCCGCGAACTTCTCGATCGGCGCCGACGCCACCGAGACCGCGCTGCTCGCGCAGGCGCTGGAACTGCTGCGCCACGGCGCGGCGCGCACGCCCTCGCTGCGCGAGATCGAATCCTGCGACGCCGTGCTGGTGCTCGGCGAGGACCCGACGCAGACCGCGCCGCGCGTCGCGCTGGCGTTGCGCCAGGCGGTGCGCGGCAAGGCCGTCGAGCTGGCCGCGCAGCGCCGCATCTTCGACTGGCAGGCCGAGGCGATCGCGGTCATCGGCCAGGACGAGCGCCACCCGCTGTTCGTCGCCGCCGTCGACGCCACGCGCCTCGACGACGTGGCGCGGCGCACGCTGCACACCGATCCGGAGCGGCTCGCGCAGCTCGGCTTCGCGATCGGGCAGGCGCTCGACCCCGCCGCCCCGGCGCCCGCCGTCGACGCCGGGCTGGCCGCGGTCGCGACCGAGGCGGCGGCCGCGGGGGGGGGCGGCGCGGGGCCGCGGGAC
>CAUJIL010000045.1 GCA_963204845.1 Pseudomonadota bacterium
GTGCGCCACGAGGCCGGCATCGACCCGGAACTCGACGCCGCGGCGCGTTTCGACGCGGACTTCGCGCTGATGTCGCTGGAACTCGACCAGTTGGCCGCGACGCTGATCGAGATCTTCGGCGAGGAAGCCCGCAGCCCCTGAGTCCGCCCCCGCACGCCAGCACGTTCGTGCGGCCAAGCGGGAGGGCGAGGAATCAGGTAACGATGCGGACGAAAACGACGACGGCGCCGGTGAGCGCCAACACGGACACCGCGAGCAGCAGCCACTCGGCGCCGTTGAAACGCTCGCTGCGCGCTAACTCCTGCCACCAGGCGGACTGATCACGACGGCCGCTCATCGGTCTCCGGCTCATGGGGGCGGCGGGAATCCGCAGCCTCGACGAACCGACTATATCACCGGCCCTCCGGACGGAGCCGGCAGGCCGGCGTGAATAATGCCGGCGCTCAATAGCTGGTCGGCAGCTTGCCGTTGATGATGATGTTCTTGCCTTCGAAGGCGATGTATTCACCGATCGCCAGATCCTTCAGGATCCGCGCCACCATCTCGCGCGAGGCGCCGACGCGGTCGGCAATGTCCTGCTGCGTCAGGCGCTCCTCGATGTAGAGCTTGTCCCCGCGCGGCTCGGCCAGCGTCATCAGGACCTTGGTCACGCGGCCGTAGACGTCCTGCAGCGCCAGGCTCTTCACGTTCTCGGTCAGCTTGCGCACGCGCCGCGTGAGGTTGCGGATCAGCGTCTGCGCGATGTTCGGGTGGCGGTCCATGATCGCGTGGAACTCGTCCTTGAACATGATCGTGAAGGTCGACTTTTCGAGCGTGCGCACGGAAGCGGAGCGGCGGTCGTCGTCGAGCAGCGCCAGTTCGCCGAAATAGTCTCCCGGCCCCAGCGTGTTCATGATGTATTCCTTGCCGTTCTTGTCGCTGCAATAGACCTTCACGCGACCGCTCTCGATCACGTACAGCGAATCGGCGAAGTCGTTCTCGTTGATCACGACCGTGTTGCGCGGGTAGTTGCGGGTCACGCAGGAACTCTCCAGCGCCGCCAGCTCATCCTCCGACAGACCCGCGAAAATCTCCACTTGCGATAGCATCGACATGCGAGATTGCCCTCCGGCCGCACGCAGTTCCACAACGCCCCGTGAACGCGGGAACTATAGCACAAGGGCGCCGCGCCCCGGCATGCCGGGCATGACTCACGGCACCCGTTTTGCTAAGCTCGCGCGCTCAGGGACACCCCGGGAACGCCACCGTGCTGATCGTCTACGGCATTGCCAGCTGCGACACCGTCGCCGCCGCGCGACGCTGGCTCCGCGAACACGGGATCGAACACGAGTTCCACGACCTGCGTCGCGAACACGTCGATGCGCGCACCATCGAGAGCTGGCTCGCGGCGTTCGGCCGCGAACGGCTGGTCAACCGCGCGAGCGCCACCTGGCGCCTGCTCGACCAGGCGCAGCGGCGGCAGGTCGAATCCGGCAACCCGGTGCCCGTGCTGCTCGTCAACCCGACGCTGCTGAAGCGCCCGGTGCTGGTCGACGGCCACCCCCTGAGCTGCGGATTCGACCCGGCGGAATACGAGCGCCTGTTCGTCCGCGGCTGACAACCCGTTGTTCCCGGAGACCCGACGCTCATGACAGAGTCGCTGTTCGCACTCGGACTCGGCACCGGCACGCGCGCCACGCGCGGCGGCTGGCTCGAGGTGTTCTATCCCGCCCCGCTGCGCGGGGTCGCGCCGGCGACCGCCGCGGCACTCGGCACGTACTGCGGCTACGCCGGCGGCAACGCCGTGCTGGAACCTCCGGCGAGCGCACTGCAGGCACTGGCCGACGCATTGAGCGCCGCGGGTGCCGCGGGGCAGGCCGAAATCGCCCAGGCGCTCGCGGCCAACGCCGCGAGCGCGGTAGTCACGGTGCTCGCCACCGACGCGGCGCCAGCCAGCGTGCCGGAGGCCTACCTCAAGCTGCACCTGCTGTCGCACCGGCTGTGCCGTCCCCACGAGCAGAAGCTCGACGGGCTGTTCGCGGTGCTGCCGAACGTCGCCTGGACCAGCGAGGGCGCCATCGAACTCGCCGAGTTGCCCCGGCGCCAGCTCGCGGCGCGCGCCGCCGGCCGCACGCTGACGGTGCACGGCGTGGACAAGTTCCCGCGCATGTGCGACTACGTGGTGCCGTCCGGCGTGCGCATCGCCGACGGCGCGCGCGTGCGCCTCGGCGCCTACCTCGGCGAGGGCACCACCGTGATGCACGAGGGCTTCGTGAACTTCAACGCCGGCACCGAAGGCCCGGGCATGGTCGAGGGCCGCATCTCGTCCGGCGTGTTCGTCGGCGCCGGCTCCGACCTCGGCGGCGGCTGCTCCACCATGGGAACCCTGTCGGGCGGCAACAAGACCGTGATCTCGGTGGGCCGCGAGTGCCTGATCGGCGCCAACGGGGGTATCGGCATCTCGCTCGGCGATCGCTGCACGATCGAGGCCGGGCTCTTCATCACCGCGGGAGCGCGGGTCACCGTGATCGACGATACCGGCACCACGGTCAGGACCGTGCGGGCGCGCGAGCTCAGCGGCGGCAGCGACATGCTGTTCCGGCGCAACTCCCTGAGCGGCGCGATCGAGTGCCTCAGCAACCGCGCCGCGATCGAACTGAACGCCGCGCTGCACGCAAACGACTGAGCATGGACGCCTCCGCCTGGCCCTCGCCGACGCTCGCGCTGGCCGCCGAACTGATCGCCCGCGTCTCGATCACGCCCGACGACGCCGGCTGCCAGCAGCTGCTCGCGGCGCGGCTCGCGGCCTGCGGCTTCCGTTGCACGCGGCTGCGGTACGGTGAGGTCGAGAACCTCTGGGCCGAGTGCGGCAGCGGCGGCCCGTTGCTGGTGTTCGCCGGCCACACCGACGTGGTGCCGCCCGGCGATCGCGCGGCGTGGGCGCATCCGCCGTTCGCCCCGCTGCTGCGCGAGGGCATGCTGTACGGTCGCGGCGCCGCCGACATGAAAGGCAGCCTGGCGGCGATGGTCACGGCCTGCGAGCGGCTGCTCGCCGGCGGCGCGCCCGCGGGTCGCATCGCGTTCCTGCTGACCAGCGACGAGGAAGGCCCGGCCGTCGACGGCACGCGGCGGGTGGTCGAGTGGCTGCGCGAGCGCGGCGAACACATCGACTGGTGCATCGTCGGCGAACCCTCGAGCAGCCGCATTCCCGGTGACACGCTCCGCGTGGGGCGCCGCGGCTCGCTCGGCGCCGAACTCGTGGTGCGCGGCGTGCAGGGGCATGTGGCGTATCCCGAACGCGCGCGCAATCCGGTCCACCAGGCGCTGGCCGCGCTGGCGGAACTCGCCGCGACGCGCTGGGACGAAGGCAACGCGCATTTTCCGCCCACCTCGCTGCAGATCTCGGACGTCCACGCCGGCAACGGCGCGACCAACGTGATCCCCGGCGAACTGCGCGTGCTGTTCAACCTGCGCTTCGGCACCGCCTCCGACGCCGAATCGCTGATGCGGCGCATCGGGGAGCTGTTCACGCGCCACGGACTCGACCACGAGCTCGTCTGGCACCGCCACGGCGAACCGTTCCTCACCGCCGGCGGCGAACTGCTCGCGGCCGCAATCGAGGCGATCGTCGCCAGCGGCGCGCCGCCGCCGGAACTCTCCACCGGGGGCGGCACCTCGGACGGACGCTTCATTGCCCCACTCGGTTGCCAGGTGATCGAACTCGGTCCCTGCAACGCGACCATCCACAAGGTGGACGAATGCGTGGGCGCCGCCGAACTCGACGCGCTGAGCGCACTCTACGAGGCGATCATGCGCCGCCTGGGTCTGGGCGGTAACTCCTGAGTGCGTAAACGTCGAAGCGCGTGCTGCGGCCCTCGATCGCGTGCGTTGGCCGCGGCCCGGGCAGCGGCGGCGCGCGGCGCGGGCGTTTGACGACCACCCGGTGGTGAGCCAGCGCGAGCGCCGCCGCAAGCAGTTCGCCGGCATCGGCATCGTCGCCCACCAGCCCGTGGAACAGCCGCATCTGCTTGCGTACCGCGGCGCTGCCCCCGCGCTCGGGGAACATCGGGTCGAGCAGCACCGCGTCGGGCACCGCAGCGCTCCAGTTGCGCAGCAGTTCGCGCGCATCGCCGGCGAGCAGGCGCAGCCGCCCGGCCAACGCCCGCACCCGTGCATCCCCGCTTGCCGCCGCGCGCGCGAGCGCATCGGCCAGCAACAAACACACCACCGGTTGACGCTCGATCATCGTGACCTCGCAGCCCAGCGCCGCCAGCACCGCGCTGTCGCGCCCCCAGCCGGCGGTGGCATCGACCACGCTCAACCCGCGCCGCGCGCCCACGCCGAGCGCGCGCGCCAGGTCCTCGCTGCGCGCTCCGGCGTGGCGCAGACGGTGCAGCAGCGCGGGATCCGCGAAATCGGCGCGTACCGGCGTGAGGCGGCTCGCGCCGCCCTCCGCGAGCGCAAGACCGTCGCCGCCGACCAGCAGCACCGGCCGCTGCGGCGCCACCCGCACGCGCCAGTCGCCGCCGCCAGGTGGCAGCAACTCGCAGCCCAGTTCGCGCGCGAGCGCCACTGCCCGCTCTGCGGCGGCCTCGTCGAGTGCCACCACGACCGGCGTCGACTGCCCGGGCAGCGCGGGATCGCTCATCGATGCAACCGCTCCGACCGGGACAGCGCCTCTTCCGCTGTAGTACGCTTGCCGTCGATCATTCCGCTGTTCCGAAGGCCGTTCCGTGACGCTGCAACCCACCGCCTCCCGCCTCGCCGGCACAGTCGCCGGACTCGCGCTCGCACTCGCCGGCTGCGCGGGTTACGAGTACAAGCTGAACGAGCGTACGGTGTTCGAGGGACCGCGCCCGTTCACCGATTACGCGATCGCCGACGAGGCGCTGCGCGAATGCGTGGCGCAGGCGATCGCGGACCAGCGCATCACGCGCGCCGAGACGCTCGAGGACCTGAACTGCGCGCACGCGGGGATTGGAAGCGTGGCAGGACTGGA
>CAUJIL010000046.1 GCA_963204845.1 Pseudomonadota bacterium
CGCCGAACAGCGCACGGCGCCGCGCGGGTGCCGGCTCGCCTGCTTGCACGGCCTGCGTGGCGGCAGCCGCGGCGGATTCGTCGGTACCCGCCTGCGCGGTGGGTGCCGACGGCAGCAGCGTGACCCCGATCCAGAGTGCCGCCCCGAGCACGGCTTCGGCGCGAAATTTCATCGACGGCATGGCGATTCCCTCCCCGATCCGAGACGCGCTCAGCGCGCGAGTTCCACATCGACGCGCTGCAGCACGCCATTGAAACGCCCGCCGTCGGCGTACTCGTCGCTGACCGGCGTGTCGGCGTCGAAACCGATGTCGAAGGTGTCGGTCATCTCCGGCAGTTTCGATATCGTGCGCGCGATGCGCCCGCGACCGACCTCGCGGCCGTCGACCCGGATCTGCATCTCGCCACCGGCATTGATGCCGCCGTCGGACACGAAGCGGTACTCCAGCACCGCCTTGCCGGCGGGCAACGGCGCGCTGGCCGCCACGCGGGACTGGTCACCCGCCAGTTGCGATGCAGCCATCAGCGCGACCGGCACGCCATCGCGCACGAAGAAGCTCCAGCCGCCGAACCGGCTCCCCAGCGCGGCGATCACGCCCTCGGCCGTCGCGGAGGTCTCCAGTTCGGCGCGGATCGTGAACGAGTGGTTCAGGATGGGGACCGCGCTGACCGCCGGCACGCTCACGCCAGCACCCCAGTACGTGTAGCGCTCGGCGCGGCGATGCTGGCTCGCAGCGGCCAGGAAGCGCTCCATGCTCATGCGGTTGTCCAGCGGCAGCACCTGGTTGCGGCGCGCCTCGGCCGTGAACAGGCGCTTCAATCCGGCCAGTCGGTCCGGCTGCTCCGACGCCAGGTCACGCGCCTGCGCGAAGTCGCGCCCCAGATCGTAGAGCTCCCAGGCATAGTCCTGTGGCAGCACCTGCGTGCGCGCCTCGCTCCACGGCGCCGAGGGCGGCGTGGTGCTCGCCATCCAGCCATCGTGGTAGATGGCGCGGTTGCCCATCATCTCGAAGTACTGCGTGCGATGCCGTTCCGGCGCCGCGGGCGCATCGAAGGTGTACGCGAAGCTGACGCCGTCGACCGGCTGCTGCGCGACGCCGTTGACGCTGGCAGGCGCGGGGACCCCGGCCACCTCGAGGAGCGTCGGCGCGATGTCGGTGACGTGCGAGAACTGCGTCCTCAGACCACGGGCGGCGATGCGCTTCGGCCACGACACGACCATGCCGTTGCGCGTGCCTCCGAGGTGCGAGGCGAACTGCTTGGCCATGCTGAACGGCGCGTTGGTGGCCCAGGTCCAGCCGTAGCCGTAGTTCGGCGTGGTGTCGGGACCACCGATGCGACCGAGGTTCTCCAGCAGGTGGCGCTCGGTCTCCTGCGTGCCGTTGGCGAAGTTCGACATCGGGTTCATGCTGCCGTGCCTCCCGCCCTCGGCCGCGGCGCCGTTGTCGCCCTCGATGAAGATCACCAGCGTGTTCTCGCGCAGGCCCATGCGCTCGAGTTCGTCGATCAGCCGTCCGAACTGCGCGTCCTGGTACGCCAGCATCGCCGCGTAGACTTCCATGAAACGTGCGTTGATGCGCCGCTGTTCCGGCGTTAGTTCCTCCCACGCGGGGATCTGCGCGGGGCGCGGCGTGCCCACGGTGTCAGGTGGAATGACGCCGAGTTCCTTCTGGCGCGCGATGGTGTCGGCCCGCATGCGGTCGTAGCCGGCGTCAAAACGGCCGCGGAACTTCGCGATCCAGTCGGCAGGCGCCTGCAGCGGCGCGTGCGCGGTGCCGGTGGCGTAGTACATGAAAAACGGCTTGCCCGGTGCCGCCGCCTGCTGCTGGTGCAGCCAGTCGATCGCCTCGTCGGCGAGCGCCTTGTCGAGCACGCCGTCCTGCAGCGTCGGGACCGGCGTCGTGCCACGGTAGAGCGCCGGCGTGAACTGGTTGGTCTCGGCCGCCATGAAACCGTAGAAGTGCTCGAACCCGAGCCCGGTTGGCCACAGATCAAAGGGGCCGGCCGCCGACACGTGCGACTCCGGCGCGTTGTGGTGCTTGCCGAACATCGCAGTGTTGTAGCCGTTCTGGCGCAGGATCTCGGCGATCGTCGCGGCGCTCTTCGGCATCACGTTGTGGTAGCCCGGGAAACCCGTCGACAGGTTCGCCACGATGCCGTTGCCGACCGCATGGTGGTTGCGCCCGGTGAGCAGCGCGGCGCGCGTCGGCGAGCACATCGCGGTGGTGTGGAAGCGGTTGTAGCGCAGCCCTTCGTTGGCCAGCGCATCGAGCCGCGGCGTGGGAATCGGGCCGCCGAAGGTGCTGGCCGCGCCGAATCCGACGTCGTCGGTGAGCACGACCAGCACGTTCGGCGCCCCGGCCGGTGCCGTGACCGGCGCCGGGAAGGCCGGCGTCGAGTCCGCGTAGCTGGTGCCGATGCTGCCGGCGAACGGTTCGGCCGGCCGCGGCAGCACGGTGTCGGCGACCGCCGCGGCTGCCGCCAGCCAGGATGCCAGCAGGGCGCCCGCCAGACGCCACGCTTGCCGGCCGCCCCGATTCCATGTTCGCACCGTGGTCATCGCCGCCCTCCATCGCACTCACTGCCCGTGTGAGCCGATCCTATCGACAAGCGATTATTTCATCAAGTGCTCAACTCAGTGACCAGCGGAAGCGCGCGGCGTTGCGCGTGCATGGGGCCGTTCAGGGACGCCGGCGGCTCAGGCCCCCGGCAGGCTCTCGGTGCGCGTCCCGGCGTGCCAGCCGCCGTCGACCAGATACTCCGAGCCGCTGCAATAGCTCGCCTCGTCGGACGCCAGGAACAGCACCATCGCCGCGACTTCCTCGGGCAGCCCCACGCGCGGCAGCGCCTGGTTGCGGTAGAACGGGTCGACGTATTCGCGCGCCGCGCCGCTGGGGTTGCCCATCACGGTGTCGATGCCGCCCGGGTGCACCGAATTGACGCGGATGCCGTGCTTGCCGAGCTCGATCGCGGCGCTCTTGGTCATGCCGCGCACGGCCCACTTCGACGCGCTGTAGGCGATGAGCCCGTTCTTGGACTGGAAGCCGTCGACCGAGGAGATGTTCACGATCGATCCCTTGCCGGCGCGCTTCATCGGCGCGACCACCGCACGCATGCCGAGGAAGGTGCCGACCTGGTTGATCGCAATCACGCCCATGTAGTGATCGAGCGTCATTTCCTCGAGCGAGGCGGCGCGCAGCACGGCGGCGTTGTTGACCAGCACGCCGAGCGGACCGAGTTTCTCCGCGGCTATGACCGCCTCGGCCCACTGCGCCTCCTGGCTCACGTCGAGGCGCTGGAACCGCGCCGCAGCGCCGAGCTCGGCGGCGAGCGCGCGGCCCTCCTCCTCGAGCACATCGGCGATCAGCACGCGCGCGCCCTCGCGCACGAACAGCCTCGCCTCGGCCGCGCCCATGCCGCGCGCGGCCCCGGTGATCAACGCCACTTTGCCGTCGAGCCGTCCCATCGTCATTCGCCTCCGCTCACGAGTGGTCAGATCAGGCCGAGCGCGACCATCGCGCTGGCCACCTTGATGAAACCGGCGATGTTGGCGCCATTCACGTAATTCCCCGGCGTGCCGTACTCCTCGGCCGTCTGGTAGCAGAGGTCATGGATGTTGCGCATGATCTCGTGCAGGCGCTTCTCGGTGTACTCGAAGCTCCACGAATCGCGGCTCGCGTTCTGCTGCATCTCCAGCGCGCTGGTCGCCACCCCGCCGGCGTTGGCTGCCTTGCCGGGGCCGTAGGCGATCTTCGCGTCGAGAAAGACGCGGATGCCGTCGGGAGTGGTCGGCATGTTCGCGCCCTCGCCCACCGCGATGCAGCCGTTCTTGACCAGCGTGCGCGCGTCACGTCCGTTGATCTCGTTCTGCGTCGCCGAAGGCATCGCGACGTGGCAGGGGATGTCCCAGATGTTGCCGCCGGGGATGTAGCGCGCCTTGCGGTCACGCTCGGCATAGCTGCCGATGCGTCCGCGCTCGACTTCCTTGATCCGCTGCACCAGCGCCAGGTCGATGCCGTGTTCGGCGTAGATCACGCCGTTCGAATCCGAGCAGGCGACGACCTTGCCGCCCATCTCGTGGATCTTCTCGATGGTGTAGATCGCCACGTTGCCCGAACCGGACACCACGCAGGTCTTGCCGTCGAAGGAATCGCCACGCGCGCGCAGCATCTCGGCGACGAAGAAGCTCGCGCCGTATCCGGTGGCCTCGGTGCGCACCAGCGAACCGCCCCAGGTCAAGCCCTTGCCGGTCAGCACACCCGACTCGTAGCGGTTGGTGATCCGCTTGTACTGGCCGAACATGAAGCCCAGTTCGCGTCCGCCCACGCCGATATCGCCCGCGGGCACGTCGGTGTATTCGCCGAGGTGGCGGTACAACTCGGTCATGAAGCTTTGGCAGAAGCGCATGATCTCGCCGTCGGACTTGCCTTTCGGATCGAAGTCCGAGCCGCCCTTGCCGCCGCCGATCGGCAGCCCGGTCAGACTGTTCTTGAAGATCTGCTCGAAGCCGAGGAACTTGATGATCCCGAGGTAGACCGACGGGTGGAACCGCAGGCCGCCCTTGTAGGGGCCGAGCGCGCTGTTGAACTCGACGCGGAAGCCGCGGTTGATCTGCACCTCGCCCTTGTCGTCCTGCCAGGGCACGCGGAAGATGATCTGCCGCTCGGGCTCGCAGATGCGCTCGATGACCTTGTGCTCGACAAACTCGGGGTGCTTGACCATCACCGGCCCCAGGCATTCGAGCACTTCGCGCACCGCCTGGTGGAATTCCAGTTCGCCGGGGTTGCGGCGCAGCACTTCCTGGAAGATGGGTTCGAGTTTCTCGTCGAGGGGGGCAGCGGACATCGGCTGGGTTCTCCTGATAGTGGACGTGCGTTGCGCACTGTTCTGGTGCAGAAATCGGAGCCGGCATCCTAACCGCATCGCGCTCGGCACGCCAGCAAGGTATGATCACGCGAATTTACTTACGGCAAAGGAGGATCCCATGTTCCAGGTCGATCTCACGGGCAAGGTGGCGGTGGTCACCGGTGGCAGCCGCGGCTTGGGCCGCGCAATGGTGCTCGGCCTGGCGCGCGCCGGCGCCGACGTGGTCATCGCGAGCCGCAAGCTCGACACCTGCGAGGAGGTGGCAGCCGAAGTGCGCGCCCTCGGACGCCGCGCGCTGGCGGTCGCGGCGCACGCAGGACAGATGGCAAGCCTCGACGGGCTGCTCGACAGGACCTACGAGGAGTTCGGCCACCTTGACATCCTGATCAACAACGCCGGCACGAATCCGGTCACGGCGGGCCTGTCGGATCTGTCGCCGGAGCTGTTCCAGAAGGTCTTCGACGTCAACACCAAGGGGCCGTGGTACCTGGCCTCGCGCGCGGCACCGCGGATGGCGAAACACGGCGGCGGCTCGATCATCAACGTGATCTCGGTGGGCGGACTGAAACCGGCGGCGTACCAGGGTTTCTACGCCGCCACCAAGGCCGCGCTCAACGCGCTCACCAGGGTGATGGCCGCCGAATGGGCGCCGCTCGGTATCCGCGTCAATTCGCTCGCTCCCGGTCCTTACCATTCGGACATGTTCGACAACTCGGCAAAGGTGTTGCCCGGATTCACGGAAGGCTCGATCGCCACGACGGTGCAGAAGCGCATCGCCGAGACCGACGAGATCCTCGGTTCGGTGATCTACCTCGCCAGCGACATGTCCAGCTTCACGACCGGCTCGACACTGGTCGCCGACGGCGGTTACCTGGTGCTCTGAGACCGACGCCGCGATGGCCGGAAGACTGCAGGGCAAGGTTGCGTTCGTCACCGGGATCGGAACTGCCGGTCCCGGTTGGGGAACCGGCAAGGCGATCGCGGTCGCGTTCGCACGCGAAGGCGCGCGCGTGTTCGGCATGAACCGCAGCCGCGAATCGGCCGCCGAAACACGTGATCTGATCGCGCGCGACGGCGGCAGCGGCGAGCTGTTCGTCGGCGACGTGACGAACGGCGCCGACGTCGAGCACGCCGTAAAGGCTTGCGTCGAGACCTTCGGACGCATCGACATCCTGGTCAACAACGTCGGCTGCGGCGGCTACGGCGGCGTGGTCGAGCAATCCGAGGCAGACTGGGACCGCGTCTTCGCGACCAACCTCAAGAGCGTCTATCACACCTGCAGGAACTGCCTGCCGGTCATGCTCGCCAACGGCGGCGGCGCGATCGTGAACATCTCGTCGCTGGTCGCGCTGCGCTGGACCGGGCACCCGCTCGCGGCCTACGCGAGCTCCAAGGCGGCGCTGCACCAGCTCACGCGCCAGATCGCGATGCAGTACGCACGGCAGCACATCCGCGCCAACACGGTGGTCCCCGGCATGCTGGAGACGCCGATGGTCGTCGAGCCGATCCGCCGCCAGTACGGCGACACGTACGAGCAGGTGCTCGAGCAACGCCACCGCCTCTGCCCCGGCGGACGCATGGGCGATGCGCACGACGTCGCGTACGCGGCGCTCTATCTAGCCAGCGACGAAGCGAAGTTCGTCAACGGCATCGAACTGCTGGTCGACGGCGGCATGAGCTGCCAGGTAGGCGCGTAGGTTCGGCCTGTGGCCGAACATGTCCACGTAGGTTCGGCCTGTGGCCGAACATGTCCGCGTAGGTTCGGCCTGTGGCCGAACAAATGTCCGGGCACAGCCCGGACCTACGGGAATCCGTCCGGCGTAGGTTCGGCCTGTGGCCGAACATGTCCGGGCCGAGCCCGGATCTGCAGAAACGCATCCGCGCAGGTTCGGCGCCCCGCATGGCGCCCGCGTCGCGCAGCGCCTAAGATTAGGCCGTCGGCGGGCACCGGCCGTCAGTCGTGCAGAGCGGTCACCGCACAACAACCAGAACAACCAGGAGCACCACGCCATGCGCTTGCGCCCCACTGCCATCGCCATCGCGCTCGCCGTCGCCCAGCCGCTGCACGCCCAGATGATCGAGGAAATCATCGTGACCGCGCAGAAGCGCGCCGAGAACGTGATGGACGTGCCGATCGCGATCAGCGCGTATTCGGGCGACGCGCTCGAGCAGCTCGGCTCGCGCAACCTTACCGACATCGGACGTTTCACGGCCGGCGTGGACATGAACAACGACAAGGCGCTGCAGCCCACCTACGGCATCCGCGGCGTCGAGACCAGCGACTGGACGATCGGCTCCGACCCCGCGGTGGCGGTGTACGTCGACGGCGTCTACGCGGCGCGCGGCGCCGGCGCTGAGGCCGCGTTCGTCGACGTCGAACGCATCGAGGTGCTGAAGGGACCGCAGGGAACGCTGTTCGGCCGCAACGCCACCGGCGGCGCGATTCATATCGTCACCACGCGACCCGCCTTCGAGACCAGCGGCCGCGTCAAGCTCGTCGCCGGCAACTACGACCGCCGCGAGGCGGAGATGGTCTACAACACGGCGCTGTCCGACACGCTGGCGCTGCGCGCGACCGCCAGCATGCGCAACCGCGACGGCTACCTCGACCAGGTCGCTGGTCCGGCGCTGAACGAGGCCGACACGCTCAACGCGCGCGTCTCGCTGCTGTGGGCGCCCAGCGAAACCACCGATGCGGTGTTGCGGGTGGCCTGGGAGGACATGGACCAGGAGTCCGGCGTGCTGCACACGCTGAATGTGGCCTCGTGGGAGGCCGCGAACCCGGGGCTGAGCCACGACCCCTTCGGCAAGGGCGCCTACGACGCGCCGGACCAGCGCGAGTCGCGCGAGAGCCTGTCGCTCAGCCTCGAGGTGAACCACGAGTTCGACGGCATGACGCTGACCTCGATCACCGGCTGGCGCGACTTCGAGACCGAGCTGCTCGAGGACCTCGACGCGTCGAACAACCCCGAGTTCTATTTCGCCTCTTCGAACCCGGAGGAAAGCACGTTCTTCTCGCAGGAACTGCGCCTGACCGGCGCCAGCGAGCGCTGGAAGTGGACGCTGGGCGCGGTGTACACGCAGGAGGACATCGAGCACGTCACCGACGCGCAGTTCCTGATGACGACCTTCGAGAGCTTCGCGCTGAAGGAATTCCCGATCGACCCCGAGCTGATCCCGGCGTTTCGCGTCGGTGCGCGCAACGGCACCAACCCGCTGCTGAACGCGCTGTTGCCGATGTGCGCGGGCCGTGACTGCGACGGCATCGCGGTCTCGTTCTTCCTGTTCAACCTCACCGGCGGCGCGTACCCGCTGTTCACGCTGCTCGACTCGCTGCAGCCGCGCATCGCGGCCGGCTATGGCGCACCGTGGACCGAGACCGTCTACAGCCAGGGCGACTACCGCAGCTGGGCGCTCTACGGCGACACCACCTACGCACTCTCCGAGGCGACCAACCTGACGGTCGGGATGCGCTACACCCAGGATGACAAATCCTTCGACCTGCAGACGCACTACCAGAACGAACTGCTGCCCGGCGTGCCGTTCGGCATCGCGTTCTACAACAACGGGCAGCCAGTGCTCGACTCCTCGGAAAGCGACGACTGGGGATCGGTGTCCGGGCGCATCGTGCTCGACCACAGTTTCTTCGACGGCCTGATGGCCTACGCGAGCGTCTCGACCGGCTTCAAGTCCGGTGGCTTCAACAGCCTGAACTTCGGCCCCGGCATCGAGACCTCGTACGACGCCGAGGAAGTCGTCAACTACGAGATCGGCCTCAAGGGCAGCGCGCTCGACGACCGCCTGCGCTACACCACTGCGGCGTTCTTCTACGAATACGATAACCTGCAGACGCTGGAGTTGATCGGCCAGCCGATCCCGAGCTACAACCTGCGCAACGCCGACGCCGAGGGCAAGGGTTTCGAGGCCGAGCTGGCGTGGGCGGCCACCGACCGGCTGCTGTTCGCGGCGAACTACGCATACCTCGAAACGGAGTTCACCAAGTACAACATCATCCCGGCCGCCGGCGAGACCGCGGCCGACGACCTGACCGGCGAGCCGCGCGCCGAATCACCCGAGCACAAGTACAACCTCAGCGCGCAGTACACGCACCCGATCGAGGGCGCCGGCGACCTCAGCGCGCGCATCGACTACACGTGGCAGGACGAGCGCGTCGATCCCACGCGCGGACCGGTGAAGGATTACGGCGAAACCAACGCGCGGTTGAGCTTCCTGCACGCCGGCGGCGACTGGGAAGTGGCGCTGTGGGCGCTGAACCTCACCGACGAGGAAGTCATCACCGCCTACGGCAGCGGGCTCGCGGTGGGTTCGGCCTCGGGCTGGCGGTTGATCCCGCGCATGTACGGCGTGGACTTCAACTGGAACTTCTGAACCTGCGGCCCGCTCAGGGCCGCGCTTCGAGCACCATATTGGTCGCCGTCTCCGCCACGCGACGCACGCCGGTGAATCCCGCCTCGCGCAGCACGGCGGTCAGGCGCTTCTCGCCGGCTTGCGCGCCCAGCGCCAGCCCCACCTCCTGTGCGCGCGAGGTCGGCGTGCACACCAGCGTGGACGCCGAATAGAACAACTGCCCGAGCAGGTGCAGGTTGTCCGCGAGCTGGTCGCCGGCGAGGGGTTCGACCAGCATGAAGATGCCGTCGGGCGCCAGGCAGTCGCGCACGCGGCGCGCCACGCCGACCGGATCGCCCATGTCGTGCAGCGAATCGAACATGCACACCAGGTCGAAACCCGCTGGCCCGATCTGCTTTGCCGACGCAACCACGAACTCGGTGTTGCCGCCGACACCCGCCGCGGCGGCCTTGCCCCGCGCGGATTCGATCGAGGGGCCGTGGAAATCGAAACCCACGAAACGCGACGCCGGAAACGCCTGCGCCATCAGCACCGTCGAGGAGCCGTGACCGCAGCCCACGTCGGCCACGCGCGCACCACGCTGCAGGCGCCCGACCATCCCGTCCAGCGCCGGCAGCCAGGCATCGACCAGGCTCGCTGCGTAGCCGGCGCGGAAGAAGCGATCGGTGCCGCAGAAGCAGCAGGAATGGTGGGCGGACCAGGGCCGCCCGGCGCCGGAACGAAACACGTCCAACGCCTGCTCGTGCGTCGCGAACTGCGCCACCACCATCTGGAAGAAACCCTGCATGCATGCGGGATGGCCTTCGGCCGCGAGCACGATCGCCTGTTCCGGCGTCATCGCGAAGGTCTCGTCCGCCGTCCGGTACTCGACGTAACCACCGGCGGCCATCGCGCTCAGCCACTCGCGCAGGTAGCGTTCGTCCACGCCCGCCGCGCTGGCGAGTTGCGCGACGGTGCACGGCCCGTGGTCGCGCAGCGCACGGAAGACGCCGGTCTGGTCCCCCATGTACGACAGCAGCAGCGCGAAGGCGCCGCCGATGTCCCCCATGACCTTGCCGACGAAGCCTTGCAGGCGCTCCATGTCCACTGCCGGTGCCGCTGGATCCATGGTTGGTTACTCCTTGTCATGAAGAAAACCTGGGCGCACCACGTTGCCACAGCCGGCACCGTCAATGCAAAGGCCATCGTGTATAGTCCAGACATCGTAGGTCGGCATTCATGCCGACGGCCGGGCATCCGCCGGGTTCGGTCTGCGGTCACGCACGAAGCGTGCGGCGGCGGCTTCGCCCCGGTGGGCGTACGCCGCAGGGATGCGGCGTTCGAGCCTGCAGGGACGTATTCACGGCGTCCCACAGGGGTGAAGCCGGCACCGCGCGCTGGCACTGCGGTCTGGTGAACGTTGTTGCGAAACCGGTTGAAGCCCACCTGCACACGATCGTTGCCGGAGCACGCCCCATGCAAGCCATCACACTCGAGTACCCGGCCGACGGTCTGCGGATGCTGAGCGACCTGTACCTGCCGCCCGGCGCCGCCGGCGGCGGGTGCCCCGCGGTGCTGCTGTTTCCCGAGGCGTGGGGCATCGGCGAACACGTGCGCATGCGCGCCGAGCGGCTGGCGCACGAGGGCTACGTGGCGCTCGCCTGCGATCTGCACGGCGAAGGCTGCCGCCACGACTCGCTGGAGCAGGTGATGGAACTGATCGCTCCGCTGCGCGCCGATGGGTCGCGCATCCGCGCGCGCACCGTCGCCGCGCTGCAGGCGCTCGGCGCGCGTCCCGAAGTGGACACGCAGCGCGTGGCGGCGATCGGTTACTGCTTCGGGGGCACGATGGCACTCGAACTCGCGCGCAGCGGCGCCGCGATCCGCGCCACGGTGGGTTTCCACTGCGGACTCGCCACGCCCGCGCCGGCCGATGCGGCGCGAATCCGGGGCAGCGTGCTGGTGTGCATCGGCGCCGACGATCCCGCGATTCCGGCCAGCGAGCGCGCGGCGTTCGAGGACGAGATGCGCGCCGGCGCGGTCGACTGGCAGCTCCACCTCTACGGCGGCGTGGTGCACGGCTTCACGAACCGCGCCGCCGCCGCGCTGGGCCGCCCCGACTTCGCCCGCTTCGATGCCGCGGCCGACGCGCGCTCATGGCGCGCGATGCACGAGGCCTTCGCCGCCGCCGGGGTCGTGCCGTAGCCTCGGGCCGCGCAAACGCGCTTCAGCGCGGATCACCGAAGCGTGCACGGAAATCGCCGAGTTCCACCCGGAAATCGTCAAGCGCGAGGAACGCCGCATCTTCGAGCCGCGGATGCTCGCCCGGCTTGTACCACGCCGCGTAGGTCGGCAGCTCGCTGGAGAAACTGCCGTAGTGGGGCGAGTACGTGGCGACCGTGAGCGTCGGTGTCGCGCCGCCGAAATCGAAGCGCAGCAGGCGCATCCAGCCGTCACCGATGCCAATCCCGTAGCCGGCTTCGATGCCGGCATCGATCGCGGTCCGGGCGCGGTCCTGGTAGTCGGCCAGCACCTGGTGGACCGCATGGCCGGCCTCGTTCGTGTCGACGCGCATCGCCTGTCCGTGCTGGTGTCCGCACAACACCAGGAATATCTGGTCGTGGCGGCTGAGCAGCTTGTCCCAGACCATCTGCGGGGTGTTGTGCAGCGGATCGACGCGGTGGCCGTCGACCATCGGATTCGCGATGCGCTCGCCTTCCTTGTTCATGTAGTCGTGGGTCGAGACGATCGTGGGAAGCCCCGGGTAGCGTCGCATCACCGCCGCCGCCCAATCGAGCGAGGCATCCGGCGGGTCGAACTGCAGGCCGATGTGCAGGAATCGGTAGCCGGCGGCCGCGAACACCTGGGCGCTGTCGGCACCGCCGTCGTGCGCATCGACGTACCAGCGCTTGCCGCT
>CAUJIL010000047.1 GCA_963204845.1 Pseudomonadota bacterium
TGCACGACGACGTGCGCGCCGTGCTGTGTCCGGACAAGATCCGCAGCGCCGAGTGGGCGGAGGTCATGGACGTCGCGCACGGTCTGGGCGTGCGCAGCACCGCCACGATGATGTACGGCCACATCGAGCGCCTCGGGCACCAGGCGCACCACCTGCTGCTGGTGCGCGAGCTGCAGAAGCGTCACGGTGGCTTCACCGAGTTCGTGCCGCTGCCCTTCGTTGCCGGCGAGGCGCCGATGTACCTGCGCGGGCGCGCGCGCCGCGGCCCCACCTTCCGCGAGGCGGTGCTGCTGCACGCGGTGGCGCGCATCGTGCTGTTCCCGCTGGTGCCGAACATCCAGACCTCGTGGGTGAAGATGGGGCCCGAGGGCGTGCGCGCCTGCCTGCACGCGGGAGCGAACGACGTCGGCGGCACGCTGATGAACGAGTCGATCACGCGCGCGGCCGGGGCGGCGCACGGGCAGGAGTTCCCGCCGGCGGAGCTCGAGGCGCTGGTCCGCGCCGCCGGGCGCGAACCGTGGCAGCGCACCACGCTGTACGCGCCGGCGCCGGTGGAGCGCCAGCAGGCGGCGCACGATGCGCCGCCGCTCGCCGAGTACGTCAACACGCCGGTGCCGCGCGGCGCGGCACGTGCGCGGATGGCGGTGCCGGTGCGCGGTTGACTCCCGTGCACGGCACCACCGGCGACGCTGCGCCGACGGCTTCGGGCCGCACGCGCATCGACCTCGAGCCATCGTGGCTCGCCGAACTGGGCGACGAGTTCGAGCAGCCCTACATGCACGCGCTGCGCGAGTTCCTGCGGGCCGAGAAGCGCGCCGGCAAGACGATCTACCCGGCCGCGGCCAACTGGTTCGCGGCGTTCCGTTGCGCGCCGTTCGCGGCGGTCGAGGTGGTCGTGCTGGGGCAGGATCCGTACCACGGGCCGGGGCAGGCGCACGGGCTGTGCTTTTCGGTGCCGCGCGGGGTGGCGGTGCCGCCGTCGCTGCAGAACATCTTCGAGGAACTGCGACGCGATCTGGGCATCGCGCCGCCGGCGCACGGCTGCCTCGAGCACTGGGCCGGGCAGGGCGTGCTGCTGCTGAACAGCGTGCTGACCGTCGAGCGCGGGCGCGCCGGTTCGCACCAGGGGCGCGGCTGGGAGACCTTCACCGACCGCGTGGTGCAGCTGCTGAACGAGCGACGCGAGCGCCTGGTGTTCATGCTCTGGGGCAGTTACGCCGAGCGCAAGGGCCGCATCATCGACCGCTCGCGCCACCTGGTACTGAGTTCGCCGCATCCCTCGCCGCTGTCCGCCTACCGCGGCTTCATCGGCAACGGGCATTTCTCGGCCGCCAACCGCTACCTCGCCGAGCACGGCCAGCGCGCTATCGACTGGCGTATCCCCCCGTAGATCCGGGCTGTGCCCGGACATGCGTTTCGTAGGTCCGGGCTATGCCGGACATTCTTTGTTCGGCCACAGGCCGAACCTACGCGGACATGTTCGGCCACAGGCCGAACCTACGGGTGTTCGTCCATCCGGGTTTCGACCCGACACCGTTTGCGTTGGTCCGGGCTGTGCCCGAACCGATGCCGAAGTCACTGCAGCGAGGCGATGCTCGCTTCGAGGGCCTCGCTGAGATCCTCGACGTCCATCGCGTTGAAGCCGGGGTCGAGGCCGAGGCGGCCGAAGGCGCTGACCTGCTGCCAGTCCATCTGCGTCAGCGGGTCATCGGAGCCGATCAGGCTCTGCAGGTTGGCGACCGTCACCACGTCGGCGTAATCGACCGCCGGCGGGTTGCGATCGAAGCGCAGGTACTCCAGCGGCACGCACGCCAGTTCGGGCGCGAAGCCCCACGTTTCGAGGATGAGGTGGCCGAGCTCGCCGTGCAGCTCGGTGATCAGCCGCTCGAGCAGCTGCGGATCCTTCAGCAGGCGACGCTGCTCCTCGGCGAAACGCAGCACCGGCAGCGCACCGATCTGGTGGACCAGGCCCGCGAGCGTGGCCTGGTCGGGCTTGAGCCGGGTATAGGTGCGCGCCAGGACCGCGCTGATGCCGGCGACCTCGGTGCTGCGTGCCCAGATGCTGCGCAGGCGGTGATCGACCAGGTCCGAGGTGGCCTGGAACATCTGCTCCATCGCCAGTCCGATCGCGAGGTTGCAGGTGTACTGCATGCCGAGGCGGCTGATCGCCATGCGCAGGTCGAGGATCGGCGCCGAGGCGCGCAGCAGCGGGCTGTTGGCGACCCGCACGATGCGTGCCGACAGCGCCGCGTCGCCGGCGATCACGCGCGCGATGCCGGCGGCGTCGGTGCGCGGATCCTCGGCGGCCTCACGTACCTTGAGCGCCGCCTCCGGAAGCGTCGGCAGCACGATGCGATTGCCGCGAATCGCCTCGATGATCTGCTCGCGAACCTCCGCGACGACCTGCTCCATAGTGACTGCTCCCGCTGATCACGAAGTCAGTCGAGAATAGCACAGGGTCCGGCGACCACTTCGAACACGCTGCCGTCGGCGGTGGTGAGCGGCGGCGCCCCCACCTGCCACGCGTCCTCGGCGAGCACGGCCAGCAGTTCCACGCGCGCCTCGCCGGTAGCGGCACTCTCGACGACGATTCCGGCGGCGCGCACTGCATCGCCCTGGTGCAATGCCTCG
>CAUJIL010000048.1 GCA_963204845.1 Pseudomonadota bacterium
CGCACAACATCCTGGAGATCGATTACGATCGGATGGTGCGGGAGCCCGAGCCGTGCCTGCGCGAGTTGCTGGCGTTCCTGGACCTGCCCTGGGATCCTCGCTGTCTGGAATTCCACCAGGTCGCGAATCGCGTCAGGACCGCCAGCGTCTGGCAGGTGCGCGAATCGCTGCACGCACACTCGTCGGGCCGCTGGCGCCACTACGCCCGGCATCTGGATGCGTTGCGCGGGGAATTGGGTATCGACCCGTAGGTTCGGCCTGTGGCCGAACAGGGTGAATGTCCGGGCACAGCCCGGACCTACAAAAAAGGGCCAGCCCTCGCGGGCTGGCCCTGTAGTGCCTTCGATCCGATCAGAACGTCAGCGTGGCACCCACGAACAGGTACTGTCCGAGCGCGTCGTACAGACCCGGGAAGGTGTTGCCGTTGCCGTTGATCGAGGGGCCAGCGTTGGAGCCCGCGATTTCCGGTTCGGTGTCCAGCAGGTTGTTGACGCCCAGACGTACCGAGGCGTTGTCGGTCACGCTCCACAGTGCCGCCAGATCGAAGTAGTCCACGCTGTCGAGATCAACCGACGACGAGCCGGAAACCATGTCCTCGACTTCGCCGATGTGGCGCCACGTCAAGCTGACGACCAGATCCCATGGAGTCGCCCACGTGCTGCGAAGCACGTTGCGGAAGTCCGGGGTCGGATAGCCGCAGGCGTCGCCCCACATACCGGCGCAATCGTCAGTGTCCGCACCTTCGAACTCGGTCTGGTCCCACGAGTCGATGATGCCCATCGTGTTGTTGAACGACAGCGTTCCCCACTCGCCGATGTCGAACTCGTAATCGGCAACGATGTCCCAGCCCTTCACGCGGAACGACGCGAGGTTGATGTTCGTCGCGACCACGTAGCCGGTCGTTCCGACCCACAGCGAACCGGCCGCGCCACGAACGACCTGATCGCAGTAGCTGCCGCTCTCCAGACACTCGTCGAGGATCGTCTGCTCGGTCAGCGTGTCGATCGCCTTTTCGACCTCGATATCGTAATAGTCGATCGTGACAGTCAGACCGTCGATGAAGTTGGGCGACAGCACCACGCCGGCCGAGTAGGTATCGGACTCCTCGGGCTCAAGGTCCGGATTGCCTCCCTGCAGGGTGTTGTACTGGTTGGCCGGCGAGTCGGGCGGACCACCGGCGTCCCATACCGCCTGGGTCACGCCGGTACGCGCACACTGCTCGAAGGTGTAACCCGCCGCACTCAGTCCGTTATCGACACCGCTGCAGGGATCGGCGTCCATGTCGAACAGGTTCAGGCCCTGCGGCTGGAACATCTCGCGCAGGTTCGCGGCGCGGATCGCGCGCTGGTAGCTGGCGCGGAACTTGATCTGCTCGTCCACCGCCCACGATGCCGCGAACCTGTAGGTATCGGCCGTCTGGTCGGTGTCGTAATCGGAATAGCGATAACCGAGATCCAACGTGATCGCCTGCGCGTACGCCGCGCCCTCTACCAGCGGGATGCTCGTCTCCGTGTAGAACTCCTTCACGTCGTAGCCGCCGGCGACCGGCAGCGAGGGGCCGCCCTGGCCCGCACCGTCGCCCGACTGGAAGCCGGAGTCCGGGTTGTACTCCATGTTCTCCTCGCGGTATTCGATACCGAACACCACGTCGACACCGTTCTGCGCCGAAGGCAGCTTCACGCCGTAGTCACCGAGGTTGCCCGCTACGAAGGCCGAAAACACCGACTGGTCGGTGGTGCCGCGCGCGAACAGCGGGAGCACCAGGTAATCGATCATGTCCTGCGTTACCGCACCAGTCTGGAACAGATTCCAGGGCACGCAACTCGGGTCAGGACCGTCGATAACCGAGCGACAGACGATCTCGTCGCTGTCCGGATCACGCACCGCATCCATGGCGCGGATGATCTTGGTCGTGCTCAGGTCATTGAGGTAGGTGTTCTCCATGCTGACTTCGCCGTACTGGTACGACACGTCGTAACGCCAGTTATCGTCGATGTCACCCTTCAACCCGAACACGCCGCGCATCGAGGTGTGTCGCAGGTCCTGCTGGCGCGGGCCTCCTTCCACGTTGCGGCGGCCTACGTAGGCTGTGACCGCGTCGGTTTCACCGTCGCAGCCGATCGCGTCGAACTGCTGCTCCGACAGAAACGGGTTTTCACAGCTGATGGTGTTGGTCACGAAGAAGTTGCCCGACGGAGCGATCTGCGACACCGTGCGATCGTCCATGAACATCAGCTGCGTGTACGCCGTGACGTGCTCGTTCACGTCGTAATGCGCGAACGCACCGGCCGTGTAGCGCTCGTCGGGGCGCTGCCAGTAGTTCAGCGGACCGTAGTTGTACAGCGTGCCGGCACGCGGTACGAACTGGTTGCCTTGCACCTTGTAATCGAAGTTCTCGAAGTCGGTGATGCGACCCTCGGGGATCGTTCCCGATCCGGCGCACGACGCGACGCCGCCACCGAGTGCGCAGGCGCTGTAGTCACGCGCCTCCTGGGTCAACCCCTCGACATCGCGGTAGGTAGCGTAGGCAACCACATTGCCGCGGCCTTCGTTCAGGTTGCCGCCGATGATGAAGGTCAGGTCGTCGATGTCACCGTCCATCTCGGTGCCGCTGGCGACATCGAAACCTTTTGCCTTGGCCAGCTTGGACGTGACGTTGCCGTCGTTGTCGTGCCGATACCGGCTGGTCTGGACGTCGAGTTTCACGCCTTCGAAGTCGTCGATCATGATGAAGTTCACGACCCCCGCCACGGCATCCGAGCCGTAGGTCGAGGAGGCGCCGCCCGTCAGTATTTCCACGCGGCTGATCAGTGCGCCGGGAATCTGGTTGATGTCAGCGCCGTCGCCGCCCTGGATCGGCGAGCCGGCGGGCATCCGCTTGCCGTCGACCAGAACCAGCGTACGGTTGTCGCCGAGGTTGCGCAGATTGATCGTCGCGGTGCCGGTGGCGCCGTTCGACTGGCCCGTGCCCTGGCTTTGATAGACCTGCGGCAGGTCCTTCATCACGTCCTCGAGACGGGTGATACCGGTCATCGACAGCTGCTCGGCATCGAGCTGGGTCACCGGGCTCGAGGTCACGAGGTTCGCCTTCATGATGCGCGAGCCCGTGACCACGATCTCCTCGAGCTGGTTCTGCGACGACTGCGCGAACAGCGGCATGGACATGACGACAGTCGTCAGGCCCAGTGCGGCACGTACCGCCAGCGTCAGTTGTTTTTTCTGCAGCATGTTGAATCCCCTCTGGTTTTTTGGTTTCGCACGCCTGCTCCATAAACGGGTCCGCTGGCGATTGCCAACAGGAGACGAACGGTGCGGGGAGTACCTCAAACTACCTGGACAGAATAAACGTGAAATTTTGGTAATTCAGGGAACTCTCTTCTCGACCGTTCAGGACTGCTGTTCAGGCGGCGTGACAGGCAGAGCAATGCGGGCGTAGAATGCCCCGCCGGTTCAACACAAAAAGGACGAATGCCCATGAAGAGCTTGCGAATCCCGGCGTTGATCACGGCGCTCATGCTGGTAGGTGCCTGTGCCGGGCAGGACCAGCCGCCTGCGGCGACCACCGCACCCGCACCCGCTGCGGCCCCGGAGGCGGTTGCCGCAACGGACGCGCCGGCTGCGGCGGAGGACCGAATGATCTGCAAGCACATCGCGCCGACCGGCTCGCGGATCGCCAAGAAAACCTGCATGAAGGCGAGCCAGTGGGAACAGGCCCAACGCGATGCGCGCGAGGCAACCGACACGATCCAGCGCAACTCGCGGCAGAAATACGCCCCCGGATCCTGAGGGGGCGGCGGGTCGTCCGCTCAGAACGCGCGCCGCACCGGCTCGGCCAGCAGCACGCCGGCCATGCAGGCGAGCATCAGCGCGGCGCCTATCCAGGTGATCTGGGCGGCCTCGACGAGCACGCGCAGGAACGGCTCCAGCGGGAACTGCGACGCGGCGATCGCCGAACCGGTGGCCGCGCCGGCCAGCACGATCCAGTCCTTTTCCTTCACGACCCGCGGCGCGGGCGCCGGCGGCAGCGCCGCCATCACGCGCTGCGTGAATCCGCGGTCCTCGATGCGCGGCTCGTGCGTGCGCAGCGCGCGGGCGAGCCAGTCGTCGTCATGTGCCGTCATGGTCGAATCCCTCCTGCCAGTCGCTCAGCAGCTCCTGCAATTTCTGGCGGCCGCGCAGCACGTGGGTCTTCACGGTGCCGATCGGCAAGCCCATTATGTCCGCAATCTCCGGGTGCGAGAACCCGCGTTGCAACGCCAGATGCACCGCATCGCGCTGCCCCGGCGCCAGCTGCCCCAGCGCGGCTTCGTAATCCTCCATGAACGCGCGCCGCTCGGCGCCGTCGCCAGTCAGTGCATGGTGCTCCGCGACCTCTTCGGTGGGCGGCTCGTGGCGGCGCACCTCGCTGAGGAAGCAGCGGTACCCGATGCGGTACAGCCAGGTGCGAAAACCGCTGTCGCCGCGAAACGCCGCCAGTGCGCGGTAGGCCCGGATGAAGGTCTCCTGGGCCAGGTCGTCGGCGAGCGCGGCGTTGCCGTGCGTGAAACGCCGCAACGTGGCGCGCAGCGCCGACTGGTGGCGCTCGACCAGCACGCCGAAGGCCTGACGTCCGTCAGGCCCCAGCGCGCGCGCCACCAGCTGTTCGTCGCTCGCGTCCATCGCGCGGCGTCCTGGCGTCTCAGGCGCCCGGGGTGCCGGCCGACTGCTTGCGCTCGATGTTCCAGACGGCGAGCTGCGCCACGCCGATGCAGAGCGGGATCAGGCCGAGCGCGGCCACGTCGGCCCCGGCCAGCGCGAACAGCGCCACCCCGATACCGATCCCCAGCGCCACGTTCGTCATGCCGCGCGACAGCGTGGTCTTGCCGCTGTGCTTGCCCTTGTCGAGCGCATCCAGCAGCTCCACCGGCACGTCGCGGCCCTGTTCGATCACGCGATCGATGGTCTGGTGCACCATTTCCCGCTTGCGGCGGTTGTTGGCGCTGACGATCGCCACCACCAGTACCGGCCCGCCGAACAACAGCACGATCGCCGCGACCGCGGGAATCAGCTCGGCCCAGTGATCGCCGGACCCGCGCTCGCGGCGCGGCGGTTCACGCCCCTCGCGCACTGCCTCGAGTTCGCGCACCGCGGCGCGCAGTTCCTCGAGGTCCTTGTCGTCGATCTCGCGGCGCACCTCCTCGGGCAGCTCGGCCAGCGCCTGCTCGAGTTCGTTGGCGATACGGTCCGCGATGCGCCCGGCGATCTGCACCCGCGCCGATTCCTCGTCGTGCTTGCCGTCGACGCTGATCACCAGGCCGCGCGGATCGTCCTCGCTGCCGCCGATGCGGAGCGAAAAGCCGCCCTTGTCAGCCTCGGCGGCCGGCGGGGCGTCCGCTGCGACGGGCGGCGGCACGGTGCCGGCGGCCGCCTCGATGGCGGGCGCGGGCGTGGCCGGCGCCGCGGTGGCTTCGTCGGCGGCCCAACCGGGCGCCGCGCCGAGCGCCAGCGTGAACGCGGCGACGAGCAGGTAAACGGAGAGGTGACGTGCAATGTTCATGGTGCGGATCCTCGTCGCTAAGCCGGGAACTGGCCCCGGCCTTCGACCGGGTCTTGCCCATACAGACGCAGGCGAATGTCGCGTGGATTCAGTCAAGGTAAAATTCCGTGCGGCACCGGACCACGGCGCCAGCACGGCGCCAGCACGGCGCCAGCACGGTGTGGCATCACGGGAACAACTGCTCCATCTTCGCGCTGTAATTGCGCTTGGCGGTCTCGTCGGCCGCCACCTCGGCGGCGTGCTGCAGGTCGGCGCGCGCACGCTCGTCATCACCGAGGCGCAGATGGACCATCGCGCGCAGCAGGAAGAAGCTGTCCTCCAGCGGGCGGCGGCGGATCGCGAAATCGAGGTCGGGCAGCGCCTCGCGCGCCCGTCCCTCGAAAAAGGCCGTGCGCGCCCGCGCGTAGCGGAAGTACGGATTGCCTTCGCGGTGGGTCTGCACCAGACGC
>CAUJIL010000049.1 GCA_963204845.1 Pseudomonadota bacterium
GCACGGCGGTTCGCGTCCCGTGAAGCAGCCACGCAGCACCTCGCTGCAGCGCCGCCCGATCGCCTCGGCGGCAGGGACGGCGAGCGCGTGCGCCGTGATCTCCGGCCACTCGCGCACCCGCAACTGCCCGTCGACCCAGAAAAAGGGCCGGAAACCGGTGCCCGGGACCGCTTCGGCCGAATCGCTCATCGAGGTGCGCTCCGGATCTGCGCCTTGCATCCTAAACCAACATGCCGTACACGACACGCCCCGACCGACGAACGGCCAGACGGTGGCCGGCGCACGCCTGCCACGCTGTCACGTGGGCCCCGGCGGTCTGGCCGGCGATCGCGCGTGGACGGTGTGCGATCCCGCGGGCGAGATCAGGAGCGCACACCAGGCCGTTGGTCAACGGGCTTGAGCGTTTCGACGAATGTCGACTACCATCAGGACGGCTCTGTAGTTCCGCTGCCGTGAGTCGTCGCCCGCCCGGGGCGGATCGGCACGGATGGTCCACAGCGCCGCTCGCGCAGAACCACAATACGCGGCGGCTCCGGTTCATCCCGCAACACAGCAAGGGGTCGACATGCCGCAGATACAGCAGCTTCCGCCCGTCCTCGGCGCGCTGGGACTCGCCAGCGCCCTGGTGATCTATCTGGTGCTCACCCGCTACCCGGCCGGCGACGACAAGATCCGCAAGATCGGTGACGCGATCCACCTCGGTGCGATGGTATTCCTGTACCGCGAGTACCGTACGCTGGCGATCTTCGCGGCCGTGCTGTTCGCGCTGCTGTGGATCTTCCTCGGCGCGAACACCGCGATCGCCTTTCTGGGCGGTGCGTTGTGCTCGGCGCTCGCCGGATGGCTCGGGATGTTCGCCGCCACCAAGGCGAACGTGCGCACCACCACCGCGGCAAACACCCAGGGCGCCGCCGCGGCGCTGTCGGTGGCGTTCTACGGTGGCTCGGTCATGGGGCTGTGCGTCGCCTCGCTTGGCCTGCTCGGACTCGGCACGCTGTACCTGTTCTTCGGCGGCGATCCGGAAACCGCGCACGCGATCCACGGTTTCGGCATGGGCGCCTCCACGGTGGCGCTGTTCTCGCGCGTCGGCGGCGGCATCTACACCAAGAGCGCCGACGTCGGCTCGGACCTGGTCGGCAAGCTCGAGGCGGGTATCCCGGAGGACGATCCGCGCAACCCGGGCGTGATCGCCGACAATGTCGGTGACAACGTCGGCGACGTGGCGGGCATGGGGTCGGACATTTTCGAGTCGTACTGCGGCGCGATGATTGCCTCGATCGCGATCGCCTCGACGATGGCCGTGACCTCGGTGGCACAACTCACTCCAACCTTAGCGGAAACGGCCGGACGCGGCGCCCTGATGTTCCTGCCGCTGGCGCTGGCCTCGACCGGACTGATCGCCTCGCTGATCGGCATCGGCATCGTGCGCCTGATGTCGGCACGCCAGCCGGCGGCCGCGCTGCGCAGCGGCACCATCGCCGCGCCGATCCTGTTCATCATCGCCGCCTGGTTCGTCATCCGCTCGCAGGGCGTCGACCCCGCCGTCTGGTGGTCCGTGATCTGCGGCGCCGCCGGCGGCATCCTGATCGGACTGGTGACCGAGTATTACACCTCCTCGACGCCGGTGCTGCGCATCGCGGCGGCCGGCCAGACGGGACCGGCCACGGTGTTGATCACGGGTCTGGCGGTCGGCATGCAGTCGGTCACGGTGCCGATGCTCGCGATCAGCGGGATCATTTTTGCCTCCACTTCGCTCGCGGGACTCTACGGCGTGGGCATCGCGGCCGTCGGCATGCTCGCCACGGTAGGCATCACGATGGCGATCGATGCCTACGGGCCGGTGGCCGACAACGCCGGCGGGATCGCGGAGATGGCCGGCCTCGGCAAGGAAACGCGCGATATCACCGACTCACTCGACGCCCTCGGCAACACCACGGCCGCGATCGGCAAGGGCTTCGCGATCGGGGCCGCGGCACTCGCCGCGCTGGCGATCATCGCCGCCTACGTGGAGACCGTCGATGCGCACTGGGCGAAGACCGGCGCCGGCGCGGTGAACCTGTCGATCAACAACCCCGAGGTGCTGGTCGGAATGTTCATCGGCGGTATCATCCCGTTCCTGATCGCCTCGTTGACGATGACCGCGGTCGGCGACGCGGCGATGGAGATGATCGTCGAGATCCGGCGCCAGTTCCGCGAGATACCCGGCCTGATGGAGGGCACGGCGGACCCGGACACTGCCAAATGCGTCGATATCGCGACCGCGGCGGCGCTGCGGCGCATGCTGCTGCCCGGACTGATCGCCGTGATCACGCCGCCGCTGGTGGGCTTCGGCATCGGTGCCGAGGCGCTCGGTGGCGCGCTCGGCGGCGGCCTGCTCGGCTGCGTGCTGCTCGCACTGATGATGTCGAACGCCGGTGGCGCGTGGGACAACGCGAAGAAGCATGTCGAGAAGGGCCACTACGGCGGCAAGCGCTCACCGGTGCACGCCGCGACCGTGGTCGGCGACACCGTGGGCGATCCGTTCAAGGACACCTCCGGGCCGTCGATGAACATCCTCATCAACGTGATGGCGATCGTGAGTCTCGTGATCGCCCCGCTGCTCTGAACATAGCGCCCACGGGAGGCCCTGACCAATGGAAAAGATCCTGGTGCCGGTCGACGGCTCCGACGCCTCCGCGCACGCCGCCGCGTGGGCCAGTGCCTACGCGGTGCGCAACGGCGCCGAACTGATCCTGCTGCACGTCCACCATTCACCGGGCAGCGAGACGCTGGCGCTCGCCTCGCTGAGCGCGGCCGAGATCGCCGAATCCGAACGTCTCATCGCCGGCCCGAGCTTCGACAAGGCACGCGGACGTATCGGCGGCAACGTGGGCGTGCGCACGCTGGTCAGCATCGGCGAGCCCGCCGACGAGATCGTCGCGATCGCCCGACGCGAGGCCGCCGACCTGATCGTGATGGGAAGCCGCGGGCTGTCGCCGGTGCGCGAGCTGCTGCTCGGCAGCGTCAGCGAGAAGGTGATCCGGCACGCGCACTGCGCCGTGACGGTGGTGCGCTGAGGACCGCGGCGCCAGCGGCGTTGCGCGGGCGCTTCAGCGCGTTCTGGCGCCGGCGGCGACTGGCCCGCCATGCGCTCGCCGATGCGGACTGGGACGCGGTCTGCGCGCGCCTGCCGCTGGTCGCCGGCTTCGGCGCGGTGACGCTCACGCGCCTGCGCGAGACGGCAACGCTGTTCCTCGCTGCGAAGACCGTCGCGCCGGCGGCAGGCTTCACACTCGATCAGCGCCAGCGGATCGAGATCGCGATCGGCGCCGCGCTGCCGGTGCTCGAACTCGGGCTCGGCGCGTACCGCTGGTTCCACGCCGTGATCGTCTATCCGGACGCGTTCCTCGCGCCGCGCGAGGAATTCGACGAGGCGGGCGTGGTGCACGTCGGTCATGAGGAAGTGGCCGGCGAGAGCTGGGATGCCGGGCCGATCCTGCTGTCGTGGCGCGACGTCGAGGACTCGCGCGACGTCGAGGACGGCTACCACGTGGTGATCCACGAGTGCGCGCACAAACTCGACCTCGGCGACGGCGACATGAACGGCGTGCCGGATCTGGGCGGATCGGGAATCAGCGGCGCCGAATGGCAGGCAGTGATGAGCGCGGCGTGGGAGGCGATGCGCGACGAGGAGGACGCCTGCGGCGACGTGCCGATCG
>CAUJIL010000050.1 GCA_963204845.1 Pseudomonadota bacterium
GCGCTGCGCCTGCACGAGGTCGGGCGCGGGGATGTCGAGCTCACCGTGACCAACACGCGCGCCGGCACCATCAAGGCCTGCCGGCGATCGGCGCTGTCGATGCCGGGCGGCGGACGTGTCGAGGCGCTCCATGTGCGCGAAGGCCAGGAAGTCGCCGCCGGCCAGCTGTTGCTCGAGCTATGGAACGACGACCGCGAGGCGATGAGCGCGCAGGCCGAGGCGCAGCTCGCGGCGGTCACGAACCGGCGCGAACAGTACTGCGTCGAGGCGCGCAACGCCGAGCGCGAGGCGGCCCGCGCGCAGACGCTGCACGAGCGCGGACTCGCGGCCCTCGACGCCACCGACAAGGCCTCCACACGCGCGCAGTCGGCCGCGTTCGCGTGCCGTGCGGCACAGGACGAGCAGCGCCTTGCCGCAGCCGCGCTCGACATGAACCGTGCACTGCTGGCGCAGACGCGCCTGCACGCGCCGTTCGCCGGCATCGTGGCCGAGATCAACGGCGAGGTCGGCGAATACGTGACTCCTTCCCCGCCCGGCATCCCGACCCCGCCGGCGGTCGACCTGATCGACTACTCCTGCCTGTACGTGACGGCACCGATCGACGAGGTCGATGCCGGTCGCCTGCGGCGCGGACTCCGCGCGCGGATCAGCCTGGACGCCTTCCGCGACCGCCATTTCGAGGGTACGCTCGATCGTATCGCGCCGTACGTGCTCGAGCTCGAAAAGCAGGCGCGCACGGTCGACGTGGACGTGCTGTTCACCGATCCCGCGGACCGCGAACGGCTGCTGGTCGGCTACAGCGCCGACATCGACCTGCTGCTCGAGACACGCCGCGACGTGGTGCGCATCCCAACCGAGGCTCTCATGGACAACGACACCGTGTGGCGCCTCGACCCGGCCAGCGGGCGCCTGCAGCGCGTTGCGGTGCAGAGCGGCATCCACAACTGGAACTTCACCGAAATCGTCGAGGGGCTGGCGGTCGGGGACCGCATCGTCGTCTCGCTCGATCGCGAGGGACTGGAGGACGGTCTGCTGGTAACCGCGAGCGATGATTGAGTTGCGCGCTATCGATCGCACGTTCCGCGTCGGTGACAGCGAGGTCCACGCGCTGCGTGACGTGAACCTCAGGATCGCTCGCGGCGAGTACCTCTCGGTGATGGGTCCCTCGGGTTCCGGCAAATCCACGCTGCTCAACATCCTCGGGTTGCTCGATCGCCCCGACGGCGGCGAATACCTGCTCGGCGGGACGGCCACCGCCGCGCTCGGCGAGGAGGCGCGCGCGCGGCTGCGCCGCGAGCACATCGGCTTCGTGTTCCAGTCCTACCACCTCGTGCCGAGGCTCAACGCACGCGAGAACATCGAACTGCCGATGTTGCTGGCCGGGGTCGCGCCGCGGGCGCGCAAACAGGCCGTCGACGAGGTGCTCGAGCGGCTGGGGCTGACGGATCGTGCGCATCACCAGCCGAGCCAGCTCTCCGGGGGGCAGCGCCAGCGCGTCGCGATCGGGCGCAGCATCGTGATGAAGCCCGAACTGCTACTGGCCGACGAGCCAACCGGGAACCTCGATACCCGCAGCGGCACCGAAGTGGTCGCGCTGCTCGAGGAACTGAACCGCGAGGGCATCACGCTGCTCATCGTCACCCACGACGTCGCGCTGGGGCGCCGCGCACAGCGCCACCTCGGCATGCGCGACGGTGCTATCGGCACCGACACCCTGACGGAGAACCCGGGTGCGCGCGGCTGACCTGCTCGGCTTCACGCTGCTGGTGCTCCGACGGCAGCGTTTCCGCAGCCTGATGCTGCTGGTGTCGGTCAGCATCGGGGTGGCCGCGGTGCTGCTGCTGGTGGCGCTCGGCGAGGGCGCGCGCGGCTACGTGATGCGCGAGTTCGAGTTCATCGGCAAGGACATCGTCGTGATGTTCCCGGGACGCAAGAGCACCACCGGGGGACTGCCGCCAGTGACCGGTGTGGCGGCCCGCGAGATCACGCTCCCCGACCTGGCGGTGGTGGCACGCACGGTGCGCGGCGTCGATGCGATCGCACCATTGGTGATCGGCAACGCGGAACTTTCGTTCGGCAGCCGCGCGCGCGAGGCGGTGGTGATCGGCAGCAACGCCGATTTCTTCCCGATGCGTCACCTCGACATCGCGCGCGGGCAGGCGCTGCCGCCGCTCGATCTCACGGTCGGCAGCCCGGTGGCGGTGATCGGTGCCACGCTGGAGCGCGAACTGTTCGGCACGCGCTCGGCGATCGGCGCCTGGGTGCGGCTGCGCGACTACCGCTTCCGCGTGGTTGGCGTGCTCCAGGGGCGCGGGGATTCCTTCGGGATGGACCTCAGCGAGGCGATCTTCGTGCCGGTCGCCTCGGCGCAGACGCTGTTCGACACCCAGGCGTTGTTCCGCGTGCTGTTCCGCGTGCGTGCCGGCGCCGACGTCGAGGCGACCAAGCGCGAACTCCTGGCGCGGATGACGGCATTGCACGATGGCAACGAGGACGTCACCGTGGTCAGTCCGGACGCGATGATCAGCACCTTCGACGGCATCCTGCGCGCTTTGACGCTGGCGATCGGCGGCATCGCGGCGATCAGCCTGGTCGTGGCTGGCATCCTGGTGATGAACCTGATGCTGATGTCGGTGCGCCAACGCACGGCCGAGATCGGCCTGCTGAAGGCGCTCGGTGCGCCCGGCGCCCAAGTGCGCACCCTGTTTCTTGCCGAGGCCGGACTGGTGGCCGCCGCCGGGGTGCTGCTCGGCACCGGCGCCGGTTACGCGGGCAGCGTGCTGCTGTCGCTGCTGTACCCCGAGGTCCCATTTCAGGTGCCGCTGTGGGCGACGCTCGCGGCGGCGCTGTTCGCGCTCGCATCGGCACTGCTCTTCGCGTGGCTGCCGGCGAACCGGGCAGCGGCGCTCGAGCCAGTGCTGGCGCTGGGGAGGCGCTGAGCGGTGCGCGGGGCGGATGCCATGGGGTGGGTACTGCGGGCGCTGCTCGCCGGCCGTGCGCGCACCCTGCTGACCGCCACGGGCATTGCGGTGGGCATCTGTGCCGTCACGCTGCTGACCTCGATCGGACAGGGCATCCGGCTCTACCTGCTCGACAGCTTTTCGCAGTTCGGCACCCGCATCGTGTCGGTCACCCCCGGGCGCAGCGAGACCATGGGCGGATCGGGTTTACTCGCGACGGTGCGGCCGTTGTCGCTCGAGGACGCCGGATCGCTGCGCATGCTGCCGCACGTCGAGGCGGTCTTGCCGATGATCGCGGGCACCTCGAAGATCGAGGCGGGGCGTTTCCAGCGCGACACGGACGTCTACGCGGTCGGTCCGGACCTGCCCATCGCGTGGCGCTTCAGGGTCGCTCAGGGCCGGTTTCTCCCGGACGACGGCCTGCGCAACTCGCGCTACTTCGTCGTGCTCGGCGCACGCGTGCGCCAGGAGCTGTTCCAGGGGCGCGGCGCGCTCGGCGCCTTCGTGCGCATCGGCGGCAGCCGCTTCCAGGTGATCGGCGTCATGGAGCGCAAGGGCCAGTTGCTCGGCTTCGACCTCGACGATGCGATCTACATTCCGGCCGACCTCGGGCAGGCGATGTTCAACCGCGACGGACTGATGGAGGTGGACGTGGTGTTTCGCGCATCGACCACCTCGGGGGCGATCGCCGAGCGGATCCGCGCCCATCTGCGTGACCGTCACGGCGAGGAGGATTTCACGATCTTCACCCAGGAAGACATGCTCGCGAGCCTGGACAAGATCCTCGGCATGCTGCGCTTCGCGATCGGTGCGATCGGCGGCATCGCGCTGCTGGTGGGCGGCGTCGGGGTGCTGACGATCATGAACACGGCGCTCGGCGAGCGGATCGGGGAGATCGGGCTGCTGCGCGCGCTTGGCGCGCTGCGCCGGCAGATTGCGCTGCTGTTCCTGGGTGAGGCGATGCTGATCGCCGTGCTCGGCGGCACGCTGGGGCTGCTCGCGGTGCTGGCGCTGGTGCTGCTCGCGCGCGCGGCGGTGCCGGGGCTGCCGATCGCGGTGGAGCCGGTCTACGTGGCGTTGTCGCTGGCGCTGAGTTGCGGCATCGGGCTGGTGGCGGGCATCGTGCCGGCGTTGCGCGCGGCCAACCTGGACCCGATCGAGGCGCTGCGCGACGAGTGAACACGGCGCGCCGTTGCCGATGGGCAGGTTCCCGGCTAGCCTGTAGGCACATCTGCGTTGCTGACAAGGAACCCCGGCATGAGTTTCGAAAAGACGCTGTTCGCCTTCGTGATCGTGCTTGCGCTGACGCTGAACGTGGGCTTCGTGCTGGGCGACATGACGCGCATCGATCACCACGACGTCTACGAGCTGGCGCTGGCGATCGTGGTCAGCCTGATCGCCACCGTGATGAAGTTCGGTGACCGCTCCTTGCTCGGCTCCACGATGCTCGCGACCAGCCTGGTCGCCGACGTGCAGTTGATCGCCGCCGCCGTGGTCTGGGGCATGGCGACGATCGGCGGCACCGAGATCACGACCCACGGCACGGTCACGGTGGTGTCCCTGGCCGCCGGCGCGATGGTGGCCAACATCGTTTCGGTCGTGCTGCTGGTGATCGAGACCGCCAGCCTGCGCCGATGACCATCGAGGTCCGTCGCACCCAGGCGGGGATATTCCTGCTGCTGCGGCGGCTGCGCGCGCCGCTGATCGTGCTGATCGTGGTCTACGCAGTCGCGGTGTTCGGCTTCACGCTGGTTCCCGGCGTCGATCCCGACGGCCGGCCGTGGCGCATGAGCTTCCTGCACGCCTTCTATTTCGTGAGTTTCCTCGGCACCACCATCGGGCTCGGCGAGATCCCCTACCCCTTTTCCGACGCCCAGCGCCTGTGGGCGGTGGCGTCGATCTACGCCACGGTGGTGGCGTGGCTGTACAGCATCGGCAGCATGCTCTCCACGCTGCAGGATCCGCTGTTCCGGCGCATCATGCTCGAGAACCGTTTCGCCAACGCGGTGCGGCGCATCCGTGAGCCGTTCGTGCTGCTGTGCGGCTACGACGACGCCGGTCGGCTGGTGGCGCGCGAACTGACCGAGGAAGGCATCGGCGTCGTGATCGTGGACCGCGACCCGGCGCGCGTCGAGTCGGTGGAGATCGACCGTCTCGCCGTGGCAGTGCCGGTACTGCAGGCAAACGCGGTGGTACCAGCCACGCTGCTGTCGGCCGGCGTCACGCACCCCGCGTGCATCGCGACGCTGGCGTTGACCGGCGACGACGCGACCAATCTCTCGGTGTCGCTGAACGCCAAGATCCTCGCGCCGCAGCATCCGGTGATCTGCGTCGCGCATCACCACGAGCACCAGGCCGCAATGGCGCGCGTGGGCACCGAGCACCTGATCAATCCGCACGACACCTTCGCCGAACGCCTCGCGCAATCGATCCTCAAACCCAGCCTGCACGTGATCTACGAGAGCCTGACCACGCAGACCAGCACGCCGATGGCCACGCCGCCGGCGTTTCCGCGCGGACGCTGGTTGATCTGCGGCTACGGGCGCTTCGGGCGCACGGTGCATCGCCATCTGGCGCAGATCGGGCTCGAGGTCACGGTGGTCGACGAGCAAAACGTGCCCGAGTCAGGAACCGAATACGTCTCCGGCAACATGATCGACGCGACGACCCTGCGCGCGGCGCGCATCACCGAGGCGGCCGGAATCATGATCTGCACGCCGAACGACACCACCAACCTCGCGGTCGCGATGCTTGCACACGAACTCCATCCCGCGCTGTTTCGGGTGGTGCGGTTGTCGAACCGGCGCAACACGCCGCTGTTCCGCGCTCTCGAGGCCGACATCGTCACGCTGTCGGGCTATATCGTGGCGGCGGAGGTGCTGCGTATCATCCGCGCCCCGCAGCTGTCGTACTTTCTGCGTCTGGCACGCCATCAGGACGAGGAATGGACCGGCCGACTGCTGGCGCGCATGCGCGAATGCATCGGTGACGAGATCGCGGAAACGTGGTCGATCAGCATCGACGCGGGCAACGCACCGGCCGTCGCGGCGGCGCATGCGCGTAGCCATCGCGTCACCGTCGGCGATCTGATGCGCGCACCCGACAACCGTGAACTGCGCCTCGGCGCGGTACCGTTGCTGTTGCAGCGCGAGGACAGCAAGAGCCTGCTGCCGGCCGATGACGAGCAGATCATGCCCGGTGACCGGCTGTTGCTGTGCGGCGGTGAAGCTACCCGTGGCAGGCTGCGCTGGACGCTGTCCGACCAACGCGTACTGCGCTACCTCACCGGTTCGCGTCAGCGGGCCTGAACGGCACCGGTGCTCGGGTCCGTGCGAAACGCATGGACGACCCACACGTAGCCGCACAGGACGAGGCTGGCACAACCCTGATGCATCACGGCCGGCACCAGTGGCACCACCTTCAGCAGCGTGTAGACGCCGAGCAGGTACTGCGCCAGCGTCAGCAGCATCAGCGTGGCGGCGCTCTGGCGCTGCACCAGCGAATAGCGACCGGCGCGCACGCGCAGCCAGAACCACACCACCAGCGCCAGCAGCGCAGTGCCGACCCAGCGGTGCACGAACTGCACGGTCGCGGTGTTCTCGACCAAATTCACCCACCACGGGTCGAGCTTCATCAGGGACTCGGGAACCCAGCGGTCACCCATCAGCGGAAAGGTGTTGTAACCCCAGCCCGCTCGCAACCCCGCCACGAAGGCCCCGTACACGATCTGCAGCACCAGCAACGCACCCGTCGCGGCGAGCACCCCGGGTGGCGCCTTGCCCGCGCGTGACTCGCGCGGCATCGCCCGCAGCCCGAGCACCAGCCAGAACAGGTAGCCCATGATCAGGAACGCGATGCCCAGGTGCGCGGCCAGACGGTAATGGCTGACGCGCGGCTCGTCGACCAGTCCGCTCTTGACCATGAACCAGCCCATCGCACCCTGCAGTCCACCGAGGGCCAGCGCGCCGAGCAACCGCCAGCGCAACCGCACCGACAGGCAGCCACGCGCCCAGAACCACAGCAGCGGCAGCAGGAACACGGTGCCGATCGTGCGCCCCAGCAGTCGGTGCACGTACTCCCAGAAGAAGATGCCCTTGAACTCGGCCAGCGTCATGTCGGGGTGATCGATGCGGTACTGCGGGTACTGCTGGTACTGCTCGAAGGCCCGGTTCCAGTCCTGCGGGTCGAGCGGCGGGATGGTGCCCATGATCGGCGCCCACTCGACGATCGACAGGCCGGAGCCGGTGAGCCGTGTGACGCCGCCGACGACGACCATGCCGAACACCATCGCGATCATCAGCCACAGCCAGCCGAAAATCGCGCCGCGGGAGCCGCGGATGTCAGCGGGCGTCATCGGTCTGCTCCCCGCTGGCGGGCGCGGCCGCCGGCTTCAGGTCCTGGATGTAGTCGGCAAGCGACTTGGTCGCCTCGCCGTGCACGTAGTCCGAGGTCCGGAACGCCCAGCCGTCGAGCCGTGCCGCGAGCCGCTCTGCCTCGACACGCCCCCCGTCTGCCGGATCCGGCTGCTGCGCGACGGCGCCGCTGCCGGCCTTCTGCGCGGAATCCGCGTCCGGATCAGGGCGGACCGGGCTTGCGTCGAAGCGCGCCGCGAGGCTCATCCAGTTGCCATCGGCGCCCTTGACCGCGCGCGCCTCGATGGTCAGGCCGTCGAAACACACGATGCGCGTCAGCGCCGCGCCGCTGAAATCGATTTCCGCGGCCTTGCGCACGTCCTCCGGTTCCATGGTCAGGATCGAGCGTGCGGCGGCATCGAACACGCTGACGTAGCGCGGTGCCTTGCCCGCGGGCAGGGACTCGGCCGCCAGCGATGCATCGCCTTGCGCGGACGCCCGCGTGGCGCGGAACGCGCGCTCGCCCCCGAGTTCGCGCTCGACCGCTGCTACCCGTGCGAAATCCACTCCGAGCAGTGAACGTTCGAGCCAGTCGGCAGGCTCGGCAAGCGGTTGCGGCGCCGTATCGATCAGCCAGGTCTGCTGTTCGTCGGCCGCGCGCACGAAGCGACCACCGCGCGCACCGCCGTCGTTGCCGATCAGCACGCGCACGAGCGGCTGCGCCTCGCCCGCCCAGATCTCGACCTGCACCGCCTCGCTGTCCGGCCGCTCGACGTCCGCCAGGCCGAGGCGATCAAAGAACTCCCGCTGGGCGGTTTTCTGCTCGATCAGCCGCGCGCTCGCGAGGGCATCGAGCAGCGCCTGCAAGGCCGTGAAATCCGCGCGGTAGCCGGCACGCTCCTCGATGCCCCAGCGATCGCCGTCGCGCACCAGCGTCACCACCCCCACCGCCGAACGCAGGCGCACCCGCTCGACCTGCGCGAGCCGTGGCGCCAGCTCGGGCAGCCAGCGTTGCTGCTCGGCTCCGGCGCTCCCGCGCTGGTCGCGGTAGCCGAACACCACCACCAGCGCGACCATCACGGCCACCACCGCGGCCGCGAGACCCAGCCTGCTCTTCTGGTTCATGTGCATGGCACGTCCTCCCTCAACCGGCCGGTCCGGCCGCGAGCCGGCGCCGGGAGCGCCACCGGTGCCACAGGCCCAGCGCGAGCGTGAGCAACAGCGGCAGCACGACGATGTTCACCACCTTCAGCAGCGTCCCCAGGCGTTCGATGTCACGGTCCAGCTGGTGGCGCACGTCGCGCAGCTGCTTGCGGATCCTGAGCTTCTCGTCCTGGAAGCGCGCCAGCGTCTGCTCCTCCTCCGCCGACAGCACCAGCTGGTTGCTCTGCTGCTGGTTGCGTTGCAGCTCGGCGAGCTGGCGCTCGGTCTCGTCGAGGCGCTGCTGCAGCAGTTCCGCACTTTCGCGATAGCGCGCATCGGCGCCGAGGCGGATCTGCTGCACCAGTTCGAACGGGCGCGTGAAGCGGCCCCGACTGCGGATGCCGATCAGCGCCGGGTTGCCCGCCAGGTTCTCGATCGCGTTGTGCGCGAAAGCCGCGTTGTCGGCCCAGGCGGAGGCGACGCGCTGGCCGAAGAAGTCCTGCACCTGGACCCAGAAGCGGTCGGCCAGCAGGTCGGCGTCGGCGACCACGATCACGTTGATGTCGGCAGCCGCGGCGCGGTGCTCGCGGCCCTCCGCCTGTGGACCGTCGAACGCGGATTTCGCCGGACCGCTGATGCGCGCGGCGAGCGTCAAGGCGCCACCGGCAGGCGTGAAGCCGGCGAGCAGCTTCGCGGGGTCGCTCGCGAGCTGCACCTGCATCGCATCGAGCAGTCCGGCCCGCTCGCTGGTCTGCAGCAACGGTTCGAAGCGGGTGCCGGCACCGTCGGCGGGCTTCAATGCGCCGGCCATGCCGAGGTTGATCGACTCGAGGCTCGCGGTCACCACGTCGGCGGTGGCGGCGTGGGCCGGACCCAGACCGAGGAAACCGATGTGCGCCACCGGGGGCTGGTCCGGCGCGGTGCTGATCTGCAGCGCGGTGCCCGGGTCACCGACCACCTTGTCGCGGGCGAATTCGATACCCCAGACGCGGAACAGCTCCGGCAGCCCGGAGGAGGTTTCGCCGGGCCCCTGCTCCAGCGGGTTCGCCGAGGTGCGCGCGGACTCGCAGTACGGGTCCACGTACACGATCGCCTTGCCGCCGCCGAGCACGAACTGGTCGATCGCGTAGACAAGCGGGCGTGGCAGCGCCGCCGGATGCACGACCATCAGCGTCGTCACGTCGGCATCGATCGCATCGGCCGTGAGCGCGATGTTGCGCACCTCGAATCCCTGCTGCAATTGCTCCATCACGATCCAGGCCGGTGTTGGTTGCCCGCTCATCATGTCGAAGCCGCCGCTGATCTGCAGCCCGGAAATCACGCCGACCACCGGCTTCTTCGCCGTCACCAGCGCCGCGAGCATCTTGCTGAGCTCGTACTCGAGGAACTCCTCGCGCTCGGGCTGGAAGAACGGGATCACCTGCTGCTCGCCCCAGGCGTTGCTGCCGGCGAGCCCGAACCAGACCTGGTCGCTGCCGTTGCCGAGCGGCACCGCCTGCAGGCCGAACTGCGCGGCGCGGTCCTCGTCCTCGGAGAACGGCGCCGGGTCGATCACGTGCAGGCGGATGCGGCCGTCAGCGAGCAGCGCGTACTCCCCTAGCAGTTCGCGCACACGCTGGGCGTGGGTGCGCAGCGGCGCGATGTCGCGGGTCGCGCGATCGGAGAAGAACAGGTACAAATCGAGCGGCTCCCCGATGCCCGCGATGATCTCGCGCGTGCCCTCGGAAACCGTGTACATGCGGTTCTCGGTCAGGTCGATGCGCACCCGCCCGAACAGCTGGTTGTTCAACGCCATGAACGCGAGGAAGCCGGCGGCGAGCAGTGCCAGCACCGCGCGCGGGTAGGTCTTGCTGGAAATGGCCATGTGCTCAGTCCGCCTGCTTCAGTTCGATCACCACGGTCGTCGCCGCCAGCCACACCCCGGCCAGCGCGACGAAGAACAGCAGATCCTGCAAACCGATGACGCCGCGCGCCACCGCATTGAAACGTGTCAGGAAGCTCATCGAGGCGATGGCATCGACCAGCACGCGCGGCGCCCAGCCGCTGACCGCATCCAGCACCAGCGGGAAGCCGCTCAGGATGAACAGGAAGCACACCACCACGGTCAGGATGAACGCGATGACCTGGTTGCGGGTCAGCGCCGACATGCAGGAGCCGATGGCGAGGAAGCCGGCCGCCATCAGCCAGCTACCCGCGTAACTGGCGAGGATCACGCCGTTGTCGGGGCTGCCCAGCACGTTCACCGTGATCCACAGCGGAAACGTCAGCGCGAGCGCCAGACCGGTGAACAGCCAGGCGGCGAGGAACTTGCCGAGCACCGCCTGCCACCGTGTCACCGGCAGCGTCAGCAACAGCTCGATGGTGCCGCTCTTGCGTTCCTCCGCCCACAGCCGCATCGCCAGCGCCGGTACCAGGAACAGGTACAGCCACGGATGAAAACTGAAGAACGCGACCAGATCGGCCTGGCCGCGCTCGTAGAAGCCCCCGAGGTAGAACGTGAACACGCCGCTCAGCATCAGGAAGATGAGCACGAACACATAGGCGAGCGGCGTCGCGAAATACGCGCCGAGTTCACGGCGTGCGATGACCAGCGTCGTCCCCATCATGCCACCTCCCGCGTGATGTCCCGGAATACCTCGTCGAGTCGCCCGCGCTCGACGTGCAACTCGTCGACCAGCCAGCCGCGGTCGTGCACCAGCCGCGCCACCGCGCCGAGCGGGTTTGCACCGGGACGTGCCACGACGACCAGCCGGCGCCCGCCGGCCTGTACCTCGACCTCGGCGACCGCCTCGAGCGCGCCCAGCGCGGCACGCGCTTCGGCCGCGTCGGTGTCGGCGCCGCGGTCACTGAAATGCAGGTGCACCGAGCGGTGGTAGCGCGAACGCGCCTCGAGTTCCAGGGGCGTGGCGTCGGCGACGATGCGTCCCCCGGCGATCACGATCGCGCGGTTGCACACCGCGTGCACCTCTTCGAGGATGTGCGTCGAGATGACCACGATCTTGTCGCCCGCAAGCCCCCGGATCAGTTCGCGCACCTGGTGCTTCTGGTTCGGGTCGAGGCCGTCGGTGGGTTCGTCGAGGATCAGCACGCGCGGGTCGTGCAGCAGGGCCTGCGCCAGTCCGACGCGGCGCTTGTAGCCCTTGGACAGCGTTTCGATGCGCTGCCGGCGCACCCCCCCCAGCCCCATGCGTCCGATCACGTCCTCGACCCGCCGCGCGCATTCCGCGCCGTGCAAGCCGCGCACCGCGCCGATGAAGCGCAGGAACTCGAGCACCGCCATCTCTTCCCACGCCGGGGCGCCTTCGGGCAGGTAGCCGATCAGCCGCTGTGCGCCGCGCGGATCCTGCTGCACGTCGTGGCCGCAGACGCGCACGCTGCCGGCGCTGGGCGTGACGAAGCCGGCGATCATCTTCATGGTGGTGGACTTGCCCGCCCCGTTGGGGCCGAGGAATCCCAGCACGTCACCGGGGCGCACGGTGAAATCGATGCCGCGCACGGCGGCGATCTCACCGAAATTCTTCGCGAGTTGCGAGATCTCGATCATTTCCGGGCCTCCGCTCGATTACAGACGCAGAAACGGCGCGCAACTATACGCAGCGGCCCGCTCGCGGGCAACCGCGCGGCCAATGCCGCGGACCCCACCGCCGGCGCCGCGTTGTGACCCGGGGCGCGGCTCACTTATAGTGCCGCCGCGAACCACGCGGCAGGGTGCCGCGATCCTGGTGTTCGCGTGCAAGGAGGTTCGATGCCGGGGAAACGCCTCGTACCGCTGCTGCTGCGACTGGTGCTGATGCTGACGGTGTGGGCCGCGTTCGGTGCGCGGGCCGCTTCCACGCCCGACGCCGCGGCGCCGGAGCGTCCGGCCTTCGGCGTGCTCTACACCGCGTGGATCGACGCGGGCGAGCCCTGGGTCACGGTCAGGATCCGGCTCACGCGGCACCCGGAGTGGGTGCGCTGGGTGCGGCTGGAGATCGACCCCGATCGCTACCGCGACATCAAGGGCAGCGGCACGATCACCCGTGAGGGTGCGCAGCTGCAATGGGCTCCGCCGTCCGAGGACGCGTACCTGCAGTACCGCGTCGCGCTCGAGAGCCGCCGTGCGTCAGGCACTTTCGACGGCAGGGTCACTGCCGACTGGGCGCTGTTCCGCGGCGAGGATCTGGCGCCGGTGGTGCGCGTCGACGTCGAGGACGGCACGCAATCGCAGGCCAAGCTGCGGTTGAACGTTCCCGAAGGCTGGTCGATCGAATCGATCTACCCACGCTACGCGAGCGGACGGCTGAAGATCGACAATCCGCGCAACATCTTCGACCGGCCGTCCGGCTGGTTCCTGCTCGGCAAGACCGGGGTACGCCGCGACACCATCGGGCACACGCGTATCGCGATCGGCGCGCCGGTCGGCGAGGGACTGCGCCGCATGGATATCCTGGCACTGTTCCGCTGGACCGTGCCGACCCTGCAAACGATCTTCCCGGACTTTCCCGAACGCCTGCTCGTGGTCGGCGCCGGCGACCCGATGTGGCGCGGCGCGCTGTCCGGACCCTCGTCCCTCTTTGTGCACGCCGAGCGGCCGCTGCTCAGCGAGAACGGCACCAGCACCTTCCTGCACGAACTGGTGCACGTGGCAATGCGCGCACGCGGCGAGCCCGGTGCGGACTGGATCGTCGAGGGCCTGGCGGAGTACTACTCGCTGGAGGCACTGCGCCGCTCCGGCACGCTCGGTGAACGCCGTTTCGAGCGCGCGCACCGCGGCCTCGCCGAGTGGGCCGCGCGCGCCGCCGGTCCGCTGGACGCCGAAAGTTCGGCCGGAGCGACCACGGCGCGCGCGGTCGGCGTGCTGCGTCGACTCGACGCCGAGATCCGCGCCGCCAGCGGTGGGCGGCATAGCCTCGACGACGTCGCGGGGGAACTGGCTGCCGACCGGCGCCGCGTCAGCCTGGAGTTGTTGCGCGCCAGCGCCGAGCGCTTCGCCGGCAGGCCGCTGGCCTCGTTGAGCGCGGCCTCGCTGGCTGCGCCGCCACCCGCGCCCTGACCACGCTCAGCGCGGCTGCATGCGGATGCCCCCGTCGAGACGGATGCATTCGCCGTTGAGGTAGTCGTTCTCGATGATCGCTACCGCGAGCCGCGCGATCTCGTCGGCGGCGCCGAGGCGCTGCGGGAACAGCACTTGCTTCCCCAGTGCCGCCATCGCGGGTTCCGGCAGGCCCTGGAACAGCGGCGTGTCGATCAGGCCCGGTACGATCGTGTTGACGCGGATGCCGTACTGCGCCAAGTCGCGCGCCACCGGCAGCGTCATCCCGACCACGCCGCCCTTGCTGGCGCTGTAGGCCGCCTGCCCGATCTGCCCTTCGTACGCCGCGACCGACGCCGTGTTGATAACCACGCCCCGCGCGCCGTCGGCGTCGAGCGGTTCGTTGCGGGCCATCTGCTGCGCGGCGAGGCGCAGCACGTTGAAGGTGCCGATCAGGTTGATGCGCACCACGCGCTCGAACTCCGCGAGCGGAAACGGCCCGTCGCGGCCCAGCGTGCGGATCGCGTTGCCGGTGCCGGCGTAGTTGCAGCAGATGTGCAGCGCGCCGTGGCGGGCGAGCACCTCGGCGATCGCCTGCTGCACCGGTTCCTCGGCGCAGACGTCGGCGCGGTGGAAGCTCACGGATTCGCCCAGTTCCGCCACCAGCGCGCGCCCGCGTTCCTCGTTCATGTCGAGGATCCCGACGCGCGCACCCATGCCCGCCAGCCGGCGCACGGTCGCCTCGCCGAGGCCCGAGGCCCCACCGGTGATGATCGCTACCTTGCCCGCAATTTCCATACCTGTGTCTCCATCAGAAATCCGCTTCGGCCGGTGGCCGAACCTGTCCCCGTAGGTTCAGCCTGTGGCCGAACTAATGTCCGGGCACAGCCCGGACCTACAGCCGACCATGTCCGGGCACAGCCCGGACCTAGTGCGCCTGCGAGCGCACCAAATCAGCGACGTGAAAGTCGTCGTCGGCGTTTGATCTGGACGCCGTAATCGAAGGTAACTGCGTCCTCGCGAGAG
>CAUJIL010000051.1 GCA_963204845.1 Pseudomonadota bacterium
TCACCGCGCCCTTGTAACGGGCGCGCGCGACGATCTCCTGCCCGGTGTAGCAGCCCTTGCGGAAACTCACGGCTTCGCCGCGGTCGTAGTCGAGCATCTGCGGCAGGAACTCGCCGGCGATCGCGGCGACGATCTCGACCCGGGCCTCGCGCACCAGTGCGAGCCTCCAGCTGGAGGCCGGCGCTTCGACGCAGTGCGTGCCGAGCGCCTCGCGCAGCGGCGACACGGCGTGCGGCGGTGACCACACCTCGAAGCGCCGGCCCGCCGCGTCGCACTGCAGCACGTGGTGTTCCCCGGCGGTGACGATCGCCAGCGGCTCGCACGGCCACGCACCCAGCACCTTGCCGGCCGTCTGCTCCAGCCCCTCGCCGAGCAGTCCGGTGCCGACCAGCGGCTCGGCACGTAGCGTGACGCGCGACAGCGCCGCGTAGCGCGCCAGCACGGAGGCCGTGGCTTCGGCGATGTCCTGTCGCAGGCGCAGCAGCACGCGGTCGGGCGTGGCGGCCCAGAGCACGAAGCTGGCGATGACGCGCCCCTTGGGCGTGCAATAGGCGCCCTCGATCACGCGCTCCGGCGCGGCCCGGTTCACGTCGCAGGTGAGTTGCCCCTGCAGGAGTTTCAGGGCGAGCGCGCCCTCGACGGCGATGAAGGCGTACTCGTCGAGAGCGGTGAGGATGCGTTGCGGTTCCGTTTGCATGCAGGATTCACGCGTCTGGCTGACACCGGCCGCATAATACCGCACACTCGCGCCCTGCAAGGGACCATGGACAAGCGATGGAAGACGACGCCGGAAATCGCCGCGTCTACTGGCACAGCCGACGCGGCATGCTCGAGCTTGATCTGGTGCTGATGCCGTTCGCCGAAACCGTCTACCCGACGCTGGACGCGGCGACGCAGGCGCTGTATCGCGAGCTGCTCGAGTGCGAGGACACCGATCTGTTCGCGTGGCTGGTGCATCGCGCGCCGCCGTCCGATCCCCGTTACGCCCCCCTGATCGAGAGGATTCTCGGCAATGGAATGCCGCGAGATCCGCATCCGCCTGGCGCCGTCTAGGCGCGTCACCGTTGCCGTCGGCACGCTGCACCTGCTGGCGCTGGCGGTCGTGTCGCTCGCCATGCTGCCCGCACCGCTCGCGTGGACGCTGCGCGTGCTGCTGTTGCTCGGCGCGCTGCATCGGTGGGGCGACTACCGTCGCGAGCAACGCCGCTCGACCTGGCTGATCCGTTCCCGCGACGGCTTCCTGCTCGAGCGTGGCGGTGTGCGCGAACCCGCCGCGCTCGATGGCGGCACTACGTTGCTCGGTCCGGTAGTGGTGTTGCGCCTGCACGTGGGGGGGCGCCGGCACGTGTTCGTGCTGGCGCGTGACGCGCTCGGCGCGAACGACTGGCGGCGACTGCGTGTGCTGCTACGGGTCGGGGGTGTCGTGACTCCGCCCGGAGTGAGGACCGTGTCCTCGGCCTCGGGTGCCAGCTCCGGATAGTCGAGCGTGTAGTGCAGGCCGCGGCTCTCGTGGCGGGCGAGCGCGCTGCGGATGATCAGTTCGGCCACCAGCGCGAGGTTGCGCAGCTCCACGAGGTCCGCGGAGACGCGGTAGTTGCGGTAGTACTCTGCGATCTCCTGCTTCAGCAAATGGGCGCGGTTCAGCGCGCGCTGCAGTCGCTTGCTGGTGCGCACGATGCCCACGTAGTCCCACATGAAGCGGCGCAGTTCCTGCCAGTTGTGCGAGATCACCACGTCCTCGTCGGAGTCGCGCACCTGCGAGGCGTCCCAGTCCGGCGTGTCGTCGACGGTGCCGGCCGCTGGATCCTCGGCGAGGATGTGATGCGCCGCCGCGCGCGCGAACACGAAGCACTCGAGCAGCGAGTTGCTGGCCATGCGGTTCGCTCCGTGCAGCCCGGTGAACGCGGTTTCGCCGACGGCATAGAGCCCCGGCACGTCGGTGCGCCCGTCGCGGTCGATCATCACGCCGCCACAGGTGTAGTGCGCGGCCGGGACCACCGGCAGGGGCGCGTGCGCCATGTCGAGGCCGAGCTCTAGGCAGCGCGCGTAGATGGTCGGGAAGTGGCTGCGGACGAAGTCCTCGCCCTTGTGGCTGATGTCCAGGTAGACGCAATCGATGCCGAGCCGTTTCATCTCGTGGTCGATCGCGCGCGCGACGATATCGCGCGGCGCCAGTTCGGCCTGCGGGTGGAAGCGTGGCATGAAGCGCTCCCCGTCCGGCAGCAACAGCACGCCGCCCTCGCCGCGCACCGCTTCCGATACCAGGAAGGACTTGGCTTCGGGGTGGTAGAGACAGGTCGGGTGGAACTGGTTGAACTCGAGGTTGGCCACCCGGCACCCCGCGCGCCACGCCATCGCGATGCCGTCGCCGGTTGCGGTGGCGGGGTTCGTGGTGTACAGGTAGGCCTTGCTGGCGCCGCCGGTGGCGAGCACCACGCAGCGCGCGCTGAACAGGTCGACCTTCGCGCGCTCCTTGTCGAGCACGTAGGCGCCGCGGCAGCGGCCGCCGGTGACGATGAGGTTCACCGCGATGTGGTGCTCGAAGATCTCGACACCGGGATGGCGGCGGGCATTCTCGATCAGGGTGTCGGAAACGGCACGGCCGGTGGCATCGGCAGCGTGGATGATGCGCCGGTGGCTGTGTCCACCTTCCATCGTGAGATGGAACTCGCCGAGCCCGCCGGGGTTCACCAGCCGCGTGAAGCCGACGCCGAGGTCGATCAACCACTGGATGCTCTCGCGGCTGTGCTCGACCGTGAAACGCACCACGTCCTCGTGGCACAGCCCGGCCCCGGCACGCAGCGTGTCGGCGACGTGCGAATCGATGCTGTCGGTGTCGTCGAGCACCGCGGCGATGCCACCCTGCGCCCACGAGGTCGAACCGTCGCCCAGGTCGCTCTTGCAGATCACCGCGACGCGCGCGCGATCCGCTACCTGCAGCGCGACGCTGAGTCCGGCCGCGCCGCTGCCGATCACGAGCACGTCATGGGTGTGGCGCCTGGGCATGTCGCGGGTCCGGGGCGTGAAGAGCGCGGAAATATAGCACAGGGTGCACCCGCGACCGCCCGGCGCGCGTGCTGCGCCTTTGTCTGTCCGCGTGGCAGCACGTATAGTAGCGCGCCATGACCACGGCGCCGTGACGCGCGCAGCGCGCAGGCCGTCACGCGCACGGAGCGCGCGGCCCCGGATCCGGCGGCGGGAAATGGAAACCGGCAACAAACGATTGGAGTCCCGCGATGTCTTCCGGGGAGGAGGCCGACCACCAGCTGGTAGAGCGGGTGCAGCAGGGCGATCGGCGCGCCTTCGACGTGCTGGTGCTGAAGTACCAGCACCGCATCTACTCGCTGGTGTCGCGCTTCGTGCGTGATCCGGACGAGGTGCAGGACGTGGTGCAGGAGGCTTTCATCAAGGCGTATCGGGCCGTGCCGGGCTTTCGTGGTGACAGTGCGTTCTACACCTGGCTGTACCGGATCGCGATCAACACCGCGAAGAACCATCTGATGTCGCGCTCGCGCCGTCCGCCGGGCGTGGACATCGACGCCGTGGAGGCCGAACACATCGAGAGTGCAGGTGCGTTGCGGGATCTGGCCGGTCCCGAGAACGCCCTGATGACCGAGCAACTGCGTGCAGTGATCGAGCGCGCGCTCGCCGCGCTGCCGGAGGATCTGCGTACGGCGCTGACGCTGCGCGAGTTCGACGGGCTGAGCTACGAGGAGATCGCCGAGGCCATGCAGTGCCCCGTCGGCACCGTCCGGTCACGGATCTTTCGTGCGCGCGAGGCTGTGGATCGTGAAATTCTTCCACTGATCGCCGGGAACTAATCGGCGAGTGAGGAATCCGAAGGGGTGCACTTGCGGGCTGGGGGTGGATTTTGAGCCAGACGAGCCAGATGAAAGAACCGCTGCGCGAGATGGCCTCGGCCGTCGTCGACGGGGAGGCCAGTGAATTCGAGCTGCGCCGGGTGCTGGACGGCCTTGACGAGGCAGAGCTGAAATCGTTGCTGGGGCGCCATTACGCGGTGCGCGCGGTGGTGCGCCACGAGACCACGGCGCTGTGTCCGGCAACGGTGAGCCGGGCGATCTTCGCCGCCCTCGACGCCGAGGCGCCGCTCGCGAGCACGCGCGTGCCGGGACGCCGGCGTATTCCGCTCGGCGGCCTGGCAGTGGCAGCCTCGGTCTGCATGGTCGCGGTGTTCGGCCTGCGTGCGCTGGCACCGGCGGGTGCCGGTGCCGGCACGGCCAGCACGGCCGGGGTGCAGTTCGCCGGCACGCCGACGCGTTCACTGGCACCGCTGGGGCCCCCCGCGGTGGTGGTGAACACGATGTCGGCGGCGGCGGTACCGGTAGGGTTCGCGCCCGCCGTGCGTACGCCGGGCGCGCCGGGGCAGTTCGTCGGCGCGGACCGGCTGGCCGAGGACCGTCTGCGCCTGTACATGGGTGAGCACGTGCGCAACGCCGCACTGAACACCAACCAGGGCATGCTGCCCTACGCGCGGGTCGTTAGTGACGAGTCGCGCTGAAACACACCGCACGATCGGTTCGATGCGTTCGTTCACCGTTGCGGTCGTGCTCGCCGTGCTGGCGATGGCTTCCCCGGCTCGTTCTGCCGCCGATGATCCCGCCGCACGCCTCGATGCGATGTCGCGCGCTTTCCGCACCCTCGATTACCGTGGCGTGTTCACCTACGAGCAGGGCCAGACCCTGAGCTCGCACCGCATCGCGCATGCGGTGATCGACGGCATCGAGCACGAACGCGTGGTGCGCCTCGACGGCGAGGCGCACGAGGTCAATCGCGGTGGGCACCGCGCCGATTGCGAGCACGAGGGGGACCGGCTGCTGCGGCTGGATCCAGCGCGCCGCCTCGCGCACGAGACGGCGGTGGCGCAGCGCGCGGGCGGCATCGGCACCTACTACGCCATCGAGCACGAAGGACGCGAGCGGGTCGCGAACCGCCCGGGTCAGCGGCTGCGTATCGTGCCGCGCGACCCGTACCGTTACGGCATGACCGTGGTCCTCGACGATGCGACTTCGTTGCTGCTGAAGTCGGAGACCACCGACGGCGCCGGACGGGTACTCGAGCGTTTCCAGTTCGTCGAACTGCAGGTGGGCGAGCGCCTGCCGGCCGGCGAGTTCGCGGCCGGGCCTGCCGTCGAGACGCATCCATTGCGCTCCGGGGAAGCTCCGTTCGCGTGGACGGTTGCGTGGCTGCCGCAGGGATTCGTGGCCAGCGGCCATGCTTCGCGCGATGGCACCGAGGGCGCCGGAACGGTCGAGATCCGTACCTACACGGACGGGCTCGCGGTGTTCGCGATCTTCGTCGAGCGAGCGGACGAGGTGCCGTCCGGCGCCGGCGTGGCCTCGCGCGGCGCGACGGTGTCGTACGTGGTGCCGCGCGGTCGCGGGCATCTGATCACGGTGGTCGGGGAGATCCCGGTCGAATCGGCGCAGCTGATCGCCAACGCGGTCAATTTCCCGGGCGAGGACTGATGCTGACCGAATGCGCGCGCGTGGTGCGGGTGGCCGAGGGCAGTTGCTGGGTCGAGGCCCCGGGTGCGGCCTCCTGCAGCGCCTGCGCGAGCGGCACGGGTTGCGGCGGCGGTACCATCGCACGGCTGTTCGGTGACCGGCGCGTGCCGTTGCGCGTGCGCGTGCCAGCCGGCGTCGCGCCGGTGGTCGCGGACCTGGTCGAGATCGGCATGCCGGCGAGCGGCGTGGCCGGCGCCTCGCTGCTCGCCTACCTGCCGTTGCTGGCAGGACTGGTGGGCGGCGCCGTCGCCGGCAGTTCGATCGGCGGTCCCGGTGACGGTGCCGCGATCGCGGGCGGCGCGGGCGGTCTGCTGCTCGCGCTGTTCGCGCTGCGCGCCCTGGACACACCGGCGCGCCGGCTGGTGGGCGAGCCGACCGTGGTGCGCATCGTACCGCCGCCGCGCGCCGCCCTCTGAAAGTATCGCATCCCATTCCCCCTGTCTGGAGACATCATGAAACGCATCCGGATGTTCGCGGCGCTGGCCCTGGTGGCGACGTTCGCACTGGGCGCGCTGGCACGCGCGGCCGAACTGCCCGATTTCACGTCCATCGTCGAGCGCAATTCGGGCGCCGTGGTGAAGATCCTCAGCACCCAGAAAGCCCCCGGCGTGGCCGGACTGCCGCCGGACATCGATCCGCGCATGCTCGAGCAGATGCCGGAGATCTTCCGCCACCTGTTCCAGTACCGCGGCCAGCCGCAGCGCGAGCGCCAGTCGATGGGCTCCGGCTTCCTGATGTCGACCGACGGCTACATCCTGACCAACCACCACGTGGTCGATGGCGCCGATGCGGTGCAGGTGCGCCTGCTCGACCGCCGTGAATTCGACGCCAAGGTCATCGGCAGCGACCGCCGATCCGACATTGCGCTGCTGAAGATCGACGCCAAGAACCTGCCGGTGGTCCAGTTCGGCGATGCGGACGAACTGCGGGTCGGCGAGTGGGTGGTCGCGATCGGCTCGCCGTTCGGACTCGACTACTCGGTGACCGCCGGCATCGTCAGCGCGCGCGGACGCAGCCTGCCGAGCGAGGACAACGCGAACTACGTGCCGTTCATCCAGACCGACGTCGCGATCAACCCGGGTAACTCGGGCGGTCCGCTGTTCAACCTCGCCGGCGAGGTGGTCGGCATCAACTCCCAGATCTACACGCGCAGCGGTGGCTCGATCGGCCTGTCGTTCGCGATCCCGATCTCGGTGGCGATCAACGTCGCGGACCAGTTGAAGGAATCCGGTCATGTCGTGCGCGGCTGGCTGGGCGTCGGCATCCAGGACGTGGACCGGGCGCTGGCCGAGAGCTTCGGACTCGAGAAGCCGGCCGGGGCGCTGATCTCGCACCTCGAGCCCGATGGACCCGCCGAGAAGGCCGGGGTGCGCATCGGCGACATCGTGATCGCTTTCGACGGCAAGCCGATCGAGGAGTCGGCCGACCTGCCGCACATCGTCGGGCTGGTCAAGCCGGGGACGCGGGCGCAGATGCGCGTGATCCGTGACGGCAAGCCGGTGGAGTTGCGCATCACGGTGGGTGAGCTGGCCGACGAGGAGGGCGCCGCGACCGTTGCCGAGGCACCGACCAGCGGCGGGCGGCTCGGGCTGGTGGTGGAGGACCTCGACGCACGGCAGAAATCGAGCCTGCGCGTCGGCGGCGGCGTGGTGGTGCGCGAGGTGGTCGCTGGCAAACCGGGCGAGCGCGCCGGCCTGCTGCCCGGGGATGTGATCACGCAGATCGGTCGCGTCGGCGTGCGCGATGCGGCAATGTTCCGCGACATCGTGACCGAACTGCCGGCCGGAACGCACGTGCCGGTGCGCCTGCTGCGCAACGGGCAGGCCGGGTTCGTGGCGATCCGCATCGAGGAGTAGCGGGCGGGGGCGGGTCGAGCTGCGACCGCCGATCGTGTAGTATTGCGCGCTTTTGCGAGGGGCCGTCGGCGCCGCCCTGACGTACAGTAGGCGGCCGTCCGGTCCCGGACTCCTCACAGGCACGTGGTACCGCGCGGGTGACAGCCCTCAACCTGATTCGCAACTTCTCGATCATCGCGCACATCGACCATGGCAAGTCGACGCTAGCCGATCGCTTCATCCAGGTCTGCGGTGGGCTGAGCGGCCGCGAGATGCAGGAGCAGGTGCTCGACTCGATGGATATCGAGCGCGAGCGCGGTATCACGATCAAGGCGCAGAGCGTCACGCTGTCGTACCGCGCGCACGACGGCAACACCTACCAGCTGAACTTCATCGACACCCCCGGGCACGTGGACTTCTCGTACGAGGTCTCGCGCTCGCTGGCCGCCTGCGAGGGCGCGTTGCTGGTCGTCGATGCCGGCCAGGGCGTGGAGGCGCAGTCGGTCGCCAACTGCTACACCGCGATCGAGCAGGGCCTGGAGGTGCTGCCGGTACTGAACAAGATGGACCTGCCGCAGGCCGAGCCCGAGCGGGTGGCGCAGGAAATCGAGGACATCATCGGCATCGAAGCCGGGCATGCGTGCCGCGTCAGCGCAAAGAGCGGACTCGGGATCGACGAACTGCTCGAGGAACTGGTGCGCGTGATCCCGCCTCCCGCGGGTGACCCCGATGCGCCCTTGCAGGCGCTGATCATCGACTCGTGGTTCGACAGCTACCTCGGGGTGGTCTCGCTGGTGCGGGTGGTCAACGGGCGCCTGCGTGTCGGCGACCGCATCGTGACCAAGTCGATCGGCCGTGCGCACGAGGTCGACCAGGTGGGCGTGTTCACCCCGAAGCGCCTGAGGCGCGAGGAACTGCACGCCGGCGAGGTGGGTTTCGTCGTCGCCGGCGTCAAGGACATCCACGGCGCGCCGGTCGGCGATACGATCACGCACCTGAAGACCGCCGACACCGCGCCGGCGCTGCCCGGCTTCCAGAAGGTGAAGCCGCAGGTCTACGCGGGACTGTTCACGGTCAATTCCGAAGACTACGAGTCGTTCCGCGATGCGCTCGCCAAGCTGACGCTGAACGACGCCTCGCTGTTTTACGAGCCGGAGACCTCCGATGCGCTCGGCTTCGGCTTCCGTTGCGGCTTCCTCGGCACGCTGCACATGGAGATCATCCAGGAGCGGCTCGAGCGCGAGTACGACCTCGACCTGATCACGACCGCGCCGACCGTGATGTACGAGGTCGAGACCACGCGCGGGGAGACCGTGATGGTCGACAATCCGTCGCGGCTCCCGGATTCGGGCGCGGTCGCCGAGATGCGCGAGCCGATCGTGCGCGCCAGCATCCTGGTGCCGCAGGATTACGTCGGCGCGGTGATCAACCTGTGCATCGAGAAGCGCGGCGTGCAGAAGGACATGCTTTTCCTCGGCCGCCAGGTGTCGCTGAGCTGGGAGCTGCCGCTGTCGGAGGTGGTGCTCGACTTCTTCGACCGCCTGAAGTCGCTTACACGCGGCTACGGATCGCTCGACTACAGCTTCGTGCGCTTCCAGGCCGCGAACCTGGTGCGTCTGGACGTGCTGATCAACGGCGAGCGCGTCGATGCACTCGCCGTGATCGTGCACCGCGACCAGGCGCAGAGCCGCGGGCGCGCGCTGGTCGAGAAAATGCGCGAGCTGATCCCGCGGCAGATGTTCGACGTGGCGATCCAGGCGGCGATCGGCGGCCACATCATCGCGCGCCAGACGGTCAAGGCGCTGCGCAAGAACGTCACGGCCAAGTGCTACGGTGGCGACGTGACGCGCAAGCGGAAACTGCTCGAGAAACAGAAAGCCGGCAAGAAGCGCATGAAACAGGTCGGGCGGGTAGAGATCCCGCAGGCGGCGTTTCTCGCCGTGCTCAAGGTGGACAGCTGACGGGTGGGGGATATGGACATCGATTTTCCGCTGATCCTGGTCTCGCTGACGGCGCTCGCGCTGGCGCTCTGGGCGCTGGACGCCGCGCTGTGGCGTCCGCGCCGGAAGCGCCGCGAGGCGGAGCTGCGCGCGCGCCATCCGGCCTGGGACCAGCCCGGCAGCGCCGATGCAATCGCCTACGCCGCCGCGGCCGGGGCGGCGACGCGCGTGCCGGTGGCGGTGGAGTATGCACGCTCGTTCCTGCCGGTATTGCTGATCGTGCTGGTGCTGCGCAGCTTCCTCGTCGAGCCGTTCCAGATCCCCTCGTCGTCGATGGTGCCGACACTGCTGATCGGTGACTACATCCTCGTGAACAAGTTCGCCTACGGGATCCGCCTGCCGGTGCTGAACACGAAGGTGATCGACATCGGCGAGCCGCGGCGCGGCGACGTGATGGTGTTCTTTCCGCCGAACGACCGCCGCTACTTCATCAAGCGCGTGATCGGGTTGCCGGGCGACCGCATCAGCTATCGCGACAAGGTGCTGTACGTGAACGGCGAGGAGGTGCGGCAGACGCTGATCGCCCAGTTGCCACCGTTGGCGCCGACCTACCAGATCCTGGAGGAAAACCTCGCGGGCGTCACCCACGTGGTGCGCAAGGACCTGCGCCGGCAGATCCCGGACGACTTCGAGATCACGGTGTCGGCCGGCCACTATTTCATGATGGGCGACAACCGCGACAACAGCAGTGACAGCCGCGTATGGGGCGAGGTGCCGGAACGCAACATCGTCGGCAACGCCTTCGCGATCTGGATGCACTGGGAGGGACTGCTGAGCCTGCCGAGCTTCGCGCGCATGGGCGCGATCCAGTGACTGCGGCTACACTTCTGCCGTCATGTTCGAGCAGCGGAGGACAGGTCCGATGAACAGTTCCGGCAGGCGGCGCCAGGCGGGATACACGATCTGGCAGTGGATGGTGATAGTGCTCGTGGTCGGGTTCTTCCTGACCGTCGGTTTCAGCATCGGGCCGCTGTACATCACGAACTACTCGGTGCAGGCGACGGTGAAATCGCTGCAGAACGAGCCCGAACTCGCCGTGAAGTCGGTGCACGAGATCCGTTCGGCGGTCGAGCGCAAGTTCGACGTGAACCAGATCGAGGTGATCCAGGCGGTGTGCCGTGACAAGAAGAAGGCGTGCATGAAGGTCGCGAAGACCAAGACGCACGTGGTCATCGATGCCAACTACGAAGCGCGCACGCACGTGATGGCCAACGTCGATGCGGTGGTGGTGTTCGGCGACAACCGCGTGGAGATCCCGATTCCCGGTGCCCCCTGAGTACGACCCCGAAATCGTCCGGATCGAGGCCCGCTGCGGGCACGCCTTCGCGCGCCGCGAACTGCTGGCGACCGCGCTGACGCACGCCAGCGCCGGACCCGACAACAACGAGCGGCTGGAATTCCTCGGTGACGCGCTGCTCGATCTGGCGATCGCTGCGGAACTCTACGCGCGCTTCCCGCAGCTGCGCGAAGGCCAGCTGCACCGGCTGCGCGCCAGCCTGGTGCGCGGCGAGACGCTGGCCGCGATCGGCCGCGAACTCGGCATCGGCGCGGCGCTGCGCCTCGGAGCCGGCGAGGCGGCCAGCGGTGGCCGTGACCGGGATTCGAACCTGGCCGATGCGGTCGAGGCGCTGCTCGGGGCGGTGCTGCTCGATGCCGGGGCCGACGCCGCGCTGGCGACGGCGCGCGCGTGGTTCGCGGCGCGCCTCGAACGCCTCGAGCCCGGCGTTTCGCTCAAGGACCCGAAGACCGAACTGCAGGAGTTCCTGCAGGCGCGCCGGCAGCCGCTGCCGCGCTACGAACTGCTCGGGCCGGCGCCGGTGGCCGGCGGCGCCTTCCGGGTGTTGTGCCACGTGCACGGCTTCGATCAGCCCGCGCCCGGAGAAGGGCGCACCCGGCGCATCGCCGAGCAACAGGCGGCGGCTGCCGCGTTGAGCCGTCTGCAGGCCGGCGGAGGTCAGTGCTGATGGGTGTTTCACGTTGCGGCATGGTGGCGATCGTCGGTCGCCCGAACGTCGGCAAGTCGACCCTGCTGAACCATCTGCTCGGGCAGAAGATCAGCATCACCTCGCGCAAGCCGCAGACCACGCGCCACCGCATCCTCGGCGTGGCCACGCGCGAGGAGGTGCAGATCGTCTACGTCGATACGCCGGGGTTGCATCGCGGCGAGGGCAAGGCGCTCAACCGCGTGATGAACCGCGCGGCGCTCGCCGCGATGCGCGACGTCGATGCGGTGCTGTTCGTGGTCGACCGCCTGGCGTGGACCGAGGGCGACGAGCAGGCGCTGGAGGCGGTGCGCCGCGCACGCAAGCCGACGCTGCTGGTCATCAACAAGACCGACCGGCTGGAGGACCGCGCGGCGCTGCTGCCGCACATCGAGCTGCTCCGCGGCAAGCACGACTTCGCTGCGATCGTCCCGGTCTCGGCGCTGCGGGGCAGCAATCTGGACGCGCTGGAGCGCGAGATCGGCGCGCTGCTGCCGATGGCGGAGCACCTGTTCCCGGAGGACCAGGTGACCGACCGCAGCGAGCGCTTCATGGTCGCCGAGATCGTCCGCGAGAAGCTGGTGCGCCAGCTCGGCGAGGAACTGCCGTATGCCAGCGCGGTACAGATCGAGGAGTTCCGGGTCGAGCGTGAGGTGGTGCACATCGCCGCGCTGATCCTGGTCGACAAGCCGGGCCAGAAGGCGATCGTGATCGGACAGGGCGGAGCGCGGCTGAAGCGCGTGGGCGTCGAGGCGCGCGCCGACATCGAACGCCTGCTCGGCGCGAAGGTGATGCTGCGCCTGTGGGTCAAGGTGCGCAGCGGCTGGGCCGACGACGAGCGCGCGCTCGCCAGCCTCGGCTACCAGGAAGAAGGCTGAACGCCGCCGGCCGCGCGAGACGAGCATGACGGGAACGCGCATCGATCACCAGCCGGCCTTCGTGCTGCACCGGCGCGCATACCGCGAAAGCAGTTTCCTCCTCGAACTCCTGACCCGTGATTGCGGTCGCGTGGCCGCGGTCGCGCGCGGCGTGCGCGGATCCCGCCGTGGCGCCGCGGCGGCCTGCCAGCCGTTGCAGCCGCTGCTGGTTGCGTGGTCGGGGCGCACCGAACTGAAGACACTGGGCACGGCCGAGGCCGCCGCGGGCGCGTTCCTGCTGGCCGGCGAACGGCTCTACAGCGCGCTCTACGTCAACGAACTGCTGCTGCGGCTGCTGCCGCCGCAGGATCCGCATCCGGCGCTGTTCGAGGCCTACGTCGCGCTGCTCGCGGAGCTCGCGGGCGGGGAGGCGCTGGAGCCGCCTCTGCGGCGCTTCGAACTGCGGTTGTTGCGCGAGCTCGGCTACGGCATCGCGCTCGACTACGACACGGTCACCGGCGGCGTGCTCGAACCGGCCGCGCAGTACGTGTTCGATCCCGCCGGCGGTTTCCGCCGTGCGGATCCCGCCGCGCCGGCGCCGGCGTTTCCCGGCCACGTACTCGCGGCGATCGCGCGCGAGGACTTCTCCGACCCCGTCACCCGCCGCCACGCCAAGCGTTTGCTGCGCGCTGCGCTGACCGAACTGCTGGGTCCGCGGCCCCTGCTGAGTCGCAGCTATTTCGCGGCGCGCCCGTCGGCCGACGCCGGGGAGTGACCCGTTCGGGGGCCGGCCCGCGTATCATGCGCCGTGAGAGAGGCGGCGAGTCCGGATATGAGCGCTCTACAACCGAACCCCTCCGCGGCGGCCAGCGAGGCGATGCCGACCGCCGATTTCCTCACCATCGAGGCCACGGCCGGCGATACGCCGCTGGTATGCCTGCAGCGCATGCGCGCCGGCGAGGGCAACACGGTCCTGCTGAAACTCGAAGGCAACAATCCGGCCGGCTCGGTGAAGGACCGGCCGGCGCTGTCGATGATCCGCGGCGCCGAGGAGCGTGGCGAGATCCGTCCCGGTGACACGCTGATCGAGGCGACCAGCGGCAACACCGGCATCGCGCTCGCGATGGCGGCGGCGATCCGCGGCTACCGGCTGGTGCTGATCATGCCGGAGCACATGAGCGAGGAGCGGCGGCAGGTGATGCGCGCCTTCGGCGCCGAGCTGATCGACGTGCCGCGTGCCGGCGGCATGGAGGCCGCGCGCGACCTGGCGCTGCGCCTGCAGTCCGAGGGCCGCGGTCGCGTGCTCGACCAGTTCGCCAATCCCGACAACCCGCTGGCGCACTACCGTGGCACGGGGCCGGAGATCTGGCGCCAGACGCAGGGTCGGATCACGCATTTCGTCTCGTCGATGGGCACCACCGGAACGATCATGGGCGTGTCGCGCTATTTGAAGGAGCGCGATCCATCGGTCCGGGTGATCGGGCTGCAGCCGGCCGATGGCGCCAGCATTCCCGGGATCCGTCGCTGGCCGCCGGCGTACCGTCCGCGCATCTACGAGCCAGGGCGTGTCGACGAGGTGCTCGATATCACGCAGCAGGAGGCCGAGGCGACGATGCGCGAACTGGCGTCCCGCGAGGGAATACTCTGCGGCGTGTCCTCGGGCGGGGCAGTGGCCGGTGCGCTGCGCATTGCGGCGGGCACACGCGGCGCGGTGATCGTCGCGATCGTCTGCGACCGCGGCGACCGCTACCTCTCCACCGGCGTGTTCGACGCGCGCTGAGTCCGCCGATGGTCGCGATCCGCAACGCCCATGCCCTGCGTGGTCCGCTGCCCGCCGACGGTGACGCGCTGCTCGCGCGCGTGCCGCAGGCGGCGGTGGTGGCCGGCAGCGAGCGCGTTGCCGCCGCCCTCGACCACCTGCTGCGTGCCCATGCCGGCGCGCCGGCGGCTGTTACGCGCCGGCGCGCATCGGCAGCGCTCGATATCGTCGAGACGCTGGCGATGCTCGGGCTCGATGCCGATGCGCTGGTCGCCGGCGTGCTCTGTCAGGCCGGCGTCGAGGACGCGGCGGTGCGCGAGCGCTTCGGCGACGGCGTGCTCAGCCTGCTCGAGGGCGTGCGGCGCATGGACGTGCTGGGACCCGGATCCGGGGGCGGCAGTGCCAACAGTTTCGCGAACCGGCGCCGCCAGGGCGAGATGCTGCGGCGCATGCTGGTGTCGATGATCGACGACCCGCGCGTGGCGCTGGTGCGGCTCGCCGAGCGCGTGCAGGCGTTGCGCAATCTGGATCCGGCAGACCGCGGCGAGCAGGCGCAGCAGACCGCACGCGCGGCGATGGAGATCTACGCACCGCTCGCGCACCGGCTCGGGGTGGGGCAGATCAAGTGGGAGCTCGAGGATCTCGCGTTCCGCCAGCTGCAGCCCGACGATTACCGCCGTATCGCGAAGCTGCTCGCGGAACGGCGCGCCGACCGCGACCGTTTCATCGCGGCGGCGATCGCGCGCCTCGGCGAGGCGCTGGCGGGGGCGGGCCTGCGTGCGGAGCTGTCGGGACGGCCGAAGCATCTGTACAGCATCTGGCGCAAGATGCAGCGCAAGGGAATCGGGATCACCGAGGTCTACGACGTGCGCGCGGTGCGCGCGCTGGTGGGAACGGTCGCCGACTGCTACTCGACGCTCGGCGTGGTGCACGGTCTGTGGCGCAACCTGCCCGGCGAGTTCGACGACTACATCGCGAACCCCAAGCCCAACGGCTACCGCTCGCTGCACACGGCGGTGATCGGTGACGGCGGCAAGGTGCTCGAGGTGCAGATCCGGACCCGCGACATGCACGAGGAAGCCGAGCTCGGGATCTGCGCGCACTGGACCTACAAGGGCAGCGATCGCGCGGCGCCCGGCAGCGGCTACGACGACAAGATCGCGTGGCTGCGCCAGGTCATCGAATGGGGAGGCGAACTCGATGCCAGCGAGACGATCGCCGAGCATCTGCGGCGCGAGGTGGTCGCCGATCGCGTCTATGTGCTGACCCCGGAGGGCCACGTCGTCGATCTGCCGGCGGGATCGACCCCGGTCGACTTCGCGTACCAGGTCCACAGCGAGCTGGGGCACCGTTGCCGCGGCGCGCGTGTGGACGGGCGCATCGTCGGCCTGGACCACGTACTCGCCACCGGCGAGCGGGTCGAGATCCTGCGCGGCAAGCACGCGGCGCCGAACCGCGACTGGCTGCGCGCCGGCAACGCCTTCGTGCACACGGCGCGCGCGCGCAGCCGGATTCGCCACTGGTTCCGGGAGCAGGACCGCGAACGGCTCGCCGCCGCCGGGCGTGCGCTGCTCGAGCGCGAGCTGCGCCGCGTCGCGCTGGCGCCACCGGCACTGCCGGCGCTGGCGCGCGGCCTGGGCTTCGCCGACGTGACGGACCTGCTCGCCGCGCTGGGCAGCGGCGAAACCGGCGTCGGCGAGGTCATCGCGCACCTCGCGCCCGCGGAGTCCGCGCCGTCACCGCCGCTGCCGCGGCCGGCCGCGACGCGCGCCGGTGCGCGCGAGCGCGGCACGGTCGTGGTCGCGGGGCTGGACAACGTGATGACCACGCTCGCACGCTGCTGCGCACCGCTGCCCGGCGACGTGATTGCCGGCTACGTGACCGCCGGGCGCGGCGTCAGCGTGCATCGCGCGGACTGCGCCAAGCTGCAGCGGCTGGTGCAGCAGGCGCCGTCGCGCGCGATCGAGGTGCGTTGGCACGCCGGTGCGCAACACACGCACGAGGTGCAACTGCGCGTGGTCGCGCACGACCGGCCGGCGCTGCTGCAGGACCTGGTCACGCTGCTGGTCAACGAGCGCGTGAACGTGCTCGACCTGGCGACCACGGTCGATCGCCGCCGCCGTCTGGCGACGGTGCAGCTGACCATCGAGGCGGCGTCGCTGGAGGCGCTGGGGCGCATCCTCGACAAGATCGCCCGCGTGAGCGGCGTGATCGGCGCCGCGCGCCACGTCGAATGAGGCGGGAGGCCGGATGAGTCGCTACGGCATCGAGGATCTGCGCGAACTGATGCGCCGGCTGCGTGATCAGCAATCCGGCTGCCCGTGGGACCTGCGGCAGGACCACGCCTCGTTGCTCGAGCACACGCTCGAGGAGGTGTACGAGTTCGCCGACGCGGTGGCGCGTGCCGACGACGCCGCGATGCGCGACGAACTCGGGGACTACCTGTTCCAGGCGGTCTTTCACGCGCAGGTGGCGTCCGAGCGCGGCGCCTTCGATTTCGACGACGTGACCGATGTGATCGTCGCCAAGCTGCTGCGGCGCCATCCGCACGTGTTTCCGGACGGCACGTTCGGGGGGCGGCGCGATCCGCAGGCCCGTGTGGAGGTCCACGACGTGCGCGCGGACTGGGAGCGCGCCAAGCAGGAGGAGCGCAACCGGCGCGCGCTGCACGGCGTGCTCGACGACGTGCCGCTCGCGTTGCCGGCGCTGCCACGCGCCGCGAAGCTGCAGCGACGCGCCGCCACCGTGGGCTTCGACTGGCCGGAAGTCTCCGGCGTGATCGCCAAGCTGCACGAGGAGATCGCCGAACTCGAGCAGGCGCGCGCCGGCGCCGATGCAGCGGCGATCGCCGACGAACTCGGTGATCTGCTGTTCAGCTGCGTCAACCTCGCGCGCCATCTCGGCGTCGATGCCGAGAGCGCGCTGCGACAGGCGAACGCGAAGTTCGAGGCGCGTTTTCGCGCGCTCGAGCAGGAAGTGCGCCGGCGCGGACTCGGGTGGCAGGATTGCTCCGCAGCCGTGCTCGACGGCATCTGGGAGGCGGTGAAGCGCGGTGAACGCAGCGCCGGCAGCTGAACGTCGCGAGCGGATCCGGCTTGTGATAGCCCTTACCCGCGTGTAATGTTCTGCGCCTTCGAACGAACCATTCAACGCGATCGCGCCGCGGTGCGGCCCGGTCCTGCAGGAGACAGGCGATGCGGGTGATTCTTCTGGGCGCTCCCGGAGCGGGCAAGGGTACCCAGGCGCAGTTCATCATGGAGCGCTTCGGCATTCCCCAGATTTCGACTGGCGACATGCTGCGCGCCGCGGTCAGGGAGGGCAGCGAGCTCGGCCTGCAGGCGCGCGAGATCATGGCCAGCGGCCAGCTCGTTCCCGACGACATCATCATCGCGCTGGTGAAGGAGCGCATCGCGCGCGAGGACTGCGCAGGCGGCTTCCTGTTCGACGGGTTTCCGCGCACGATTCCGCAGGCCGAGGCGATGAAGCGCGCCGGCGTGCGGATCGACCACGTGGTCGAGATCGCCGTGCCCGACGATGTCATCGTCGGCAGGCTGGTCGGGCGCCGCGTGCATCCGGCCTCCGGGCGCGTCTATCACGTGGCATTCAATCCGCCGCGCGTGGCCGGCCGCGACGACGTGACAGGCGAGGAACTGGTGCATCGCGAGGACGATCGCGAGCAGACCGTTCGCCATCGGCTCGGCGTCTACCACGAGCAGACCGCGAAGCTGATCGACTACTACCGCGCCGAGCA
>CAUJIL010000052.1 GCA_963204845.1 Pseudomonadota bacterium
ACCGTCATCGGTGTCCCCCGTGAACGAGTACTTCCCCTTCACGTAGACACCCGCGGTGTCGTACTCGGCACCCGTCAGATCGATGAAGCTGAACGAGTTTGCCGCCCACGTCGCAGGCGCCGCACCGAGCAGCAGGGCCGACACGGCCGATGCGATGACCAGTTTTTTCATGTTCCTCTCTCCTTGCAAGGTCGCTTTCACCACCGTCGAGGCAGGCATGGCGACGCGTTTTCACGATAACCGCGTGAAGCCCAGCAACGTACAGGCCAATACCTGCAACCGTTTGTCTTGCAAGGAAAAGCAGTTTTCATCCAAATCGTTGCCGATAAGGAAACGTAAAAAAAACCGACAACCGCCGGCGATGATTCCCCGAAGCCCGTCGGCGCTCACAACCACCGATACCGCGACGACAACTGCCGCTGCTGGCCGTCGCGGTGTTCGGCCAGGCGCCGCGGACTGACCAGCAACAGCGAGAGCAGCAGCCCGGCGCCGAAACCGCCGGCGTGCGCCCAGAACGCGACCCCGGCCCCGCCGTCGTCGGCAAGCCCGCTCGCGAGCTGGATCAGGAACCAGTAACCGAGCATGAACACCGCCGGCACCGCGACCGTGGTCACGTAGAAGCCGAGGAAGATCAGCGTGTGCACGTGTGCGCGCGGATAGAGCCGCGCGTAGGCACCGAGGACCCCGCCGATCGCACCCGAGGCGCCGACCATCGGCACCGCGCTGCCCGGATCGGTGAGGATCTGCGCACCGGCGGCCGCGAGCCCCGACAGCAGGTAGAACACGAGGTAGCGCGCGGTCCCCATCACGTCCTCGACGTTGTCGCCGAACACCCACAGGAACCACATGTTGCCGATGATGTGGAACCAGCCGCCGTGCATGAACATCGAGCTGAACAGGCTGAACCAGCTGCCGCTGCCGTCGATGACGCACGCGAGATTCGGCCCCAGCGGGATCTGCGTGCCCACCGCGACCTGCCCGAGCAGATCGCCCGGAATCAGGCCGCGCAGGCACAGCGAACGCGCCAGCGCCTGCTCGCTGCCAAAGCCCTGCAGCAGCGCCCACACCAGCACGTTCAGCGCGATGATCAGCCAGGTCCCGACAGGCGCGTGCAGCCGGACGTTGTCGTCGTGCAGCGGAAACATGGTTCAGTCCAGCGCGATGCGAATCTGCGCTGCGGTGAATCCGCGTTGCTGCAGTTGCCGAGCGATGCGCGCACGCTCCGCCGTACTGCCGACCCGCGCCTCCCCGTACCGGCGGCACTTCCACGCACGCGCCGCCTCGGCCCATTCGGGCGCCGAAGGGTCCACGCAGGCCGCCGCGAGTTCACGCTCGATACCGCGCCCGGCGAGTTCGTGCAGGATCCTGAGCGGCCCGCGTCCGCGCTGGGCTTGCGCGCGCACGAAGGCTTCCGCGAAGCGCTGATCGCTCTGCAGCCCTTCGTCGCGCAAGCGTTGCAGCACCTCGTCGATGGGTGCGTCGCGACCGAAGCGCGCGACGAGTTTGGCGTCGAGCTCGCGCGCCGCGTGTTCGCGCCGCGCGAGCAGGTCGAGCGCCGCGCTCCGCACGACCAGCGGGTCGCCGGTGGGTACCGGTGCGCGACGCAATGCTGCCACGGCAGCCCGCCCGAACGCGATCAGGCTTCCTCGATCGCCTCGACCGCCAGCTCGACCGCGCCGCTGGCGAGCGCCTTGGCGCGGATCTCGGCCTCCAGCTGTCCGGCCAGCGCCGGGTTCTCCGCCAGGAAGCGTGCCGCGTTCGCCTTGCCCTGGCCGATGCGTTCGCCCTTGCACGAATACCAGGCGCCGGACTTGTCGATCAGCCCCAGCTTCACGCCGAGGTCGATGACCTCGCCCATGCGGTAGATGCCGCGACCGTAGAGGATGTCGAACTGCACCTCGCGGAACGGCGGCGCCACCTTGTTCTTGACCACCTTCACGCGCGTCTCGTTGCCCACGACCTCCTCGCCGTCCTTCACCGAGCCGATGCGTCGGATGTCCAGGCGCACCGACGAATAGAACTTCAGCGCATTGCCGCCGGTGGTGGTTTCCGGCGAGCCGAACATCACGCCGATCTTCATGCGGATCTGGTTGATGAAGATCACCAGCGTGTTCGAACGGTTGATGCTGCCGGTGATCTTGCGCAGCGCCTGGCTCATCAGCCGCGCCTGCAGGCCGACGTGCGAGTCACCCATCTCGCCCTCGATCTCGGCGCGCGGCGTCAGCGCGGCCACCGAGTCGATCACAACGACGTCTACCGCGCCCGAGCGCACCAGCATGTCGACCACCTCGAGCGCCTGCTCGCCGGTGTCGGGCTGCGAGACGATCAGGTCCTCGACCTTCACGCCGAGTTTGTCCGCGTAGCCCGGATCGAGCGCGTGCTCGGCGTCGATGAAGGCGGCCGTGCCGCCCAGTTTCTGGCACTCGGCGATCACCGACAGCGTGAGCGTGGTCTTGCCCGAGGACTCCGGACCGTAGATCTCGACCACGCGCCCGCGCGGCAGACCGCCGATGCCGAGCGCGATGTCCAGTCCCAGCGATCCGGTGGAGATGGCCGGGATCGCCTCGTGCGTCCGGTCCCCCATGCGCATCACGGTGCCCTTGCCGAACTGGCGCTCGATCTGCGCCAGTGCCGCATCCAGTGCTTTCTGCTTGTTCGCGTCCATTGTTGTCGACCCCTCGGGTGTGCTGTGAATGAGGAACTACCGGGTGCTGTATATTCAAACAGATAACTGGCGGAATATCCAGTATCCGGCAACCGCCCGCCGTCGTGCATCCATGCCGGGGCGTCGCGATCGGGTGGTGGGCGCACTATACCCCTGCCGCCGGCCGCGCGCACGGTGCGCGGCGGCGGCCCGGATGGGTCAGTCCAGCGTCTCGATCTGGGGCAGCCGGTAGCGGCCGCCGGGCACCAACCTCAGGCCTCGCCGGTCTGTCCCGCCGCAGCCGACTGGCGTTTCGCCATCACCCGCGTGCCGATCCACACCAGTCCGATGAAGTACACGAACGCCAGGCCGAGCGCGATGAAGGCGTCACCGAAGTTCACACCCTTCTGCACGGCCGGGATGGTGCCGGCGGTGAGCAGCAGCATGGTCGCGAAGTTCACCGCCAGCGTCAGCCACCCCATGACCTGGCAATACACGACCGCCAGGATCAATCCCATGAAGATCAGCCCGCCGGTATCGCCGAACCACACGGGCAGGCTCTGCAGCAGCCACGCCATCGTCAGACCCACCACCGACCCGACCACGCAGGCGGGCACCTTCTCGAGCGCGGCATGCTCGATGCCGGCCCAGTAGAGCAGGAACAGGAAGCCGGCCCAGAAGTCGTGGATGCCCAGCGCGGAATTCAGCGCGATGAACGCACCGACCACGACGATGATCGCGAGCAGGACCAGCAGCCCCTTCAGCGGCGTCATCGGTGCTGCGGCCTGATCGCCGGTGCCCTGCGTGCTCGAAGCCTGATTCATGGTATTTTCCTTTTTGTATGGGTGGCGTAGCGCCGCGCGCAGAGACGCGGTCGGGCGGAGCATACCGCGACCGTGCTGCTGCGGACAGCAGGTGATGGCCGTCGCCGCCCGGCATCCTTCAGGAGCCAGTGTCGCACCGCGGGCGGGGGCGGCGTGGCCCCGCATAACCAGCAGGAGACCCAGCCGATGAACATCAAGAAACGCGTTCTGGCCACCGTGATCGGTGCACTTGGCGCCGTGGCGCTGCAGGCGCAGGCAGGCACGCCGTACGACCAGATGATCGCCTTCGGCGCGAGCTTCGAGGATGTGGGGCAGTTCCCCGACATCGATTTCGTCTCGGTCGCGTTTCCGGGGCTGGTGGCGCCGCCCGGCGCGGCGCTCGACGGCAGCACCGGCTTTCGCCTCACCAACGTCGATGCGGCGAGCGGGGAGCGCGGGCGTGCGTGGATCGAGATGCTGGCCGCCGACCTCGGCGTCGGCGGACTGGTGCCGTCGACGCCACTCCTCTACCCGGGCGCGCGCACCGACATTCCGGCGACCGACAACCTCAACTTCTCCTATGCCGGCGGACGCGCACGCGACCTGCTCGAGGCCGTCACCGGCACCTCGACCGTGGTGCACCCCACGGACGCGCTGGTTCCCGCCGACCTGAGCGCGACCAGCCCCGGCTTCCTGCAACGCCTGCAGGCCGGCACACTCACGATCGGGCCGCGCACGCTGTTCGTGGTCAATCCGGCCGGCAACGACGTGCGCGATTCCGACCCGGCGGACGCGGCGGCGTCCGCCACGCGCGGCGCGCAGGATTCGCTGGAACTCGTCCGCAGTCTGGTCGGCGCCGGCGCGCAAACGATCGTCGTGCCCACCTTCCCGCCGCTCGGCCTGCTGCCCGAGAGCACCAACCTCGAATCCGACGGCAGCCGCAGCGCAAAGGCGGAGGCGCGCAACGCCGGCGCCGCGACCTACAACGCCGTGATGGCGGCGGGTCTGCCGGGCACCGGCGGCAACATCGTGATCGTCGACTGGGCCACGCTGTTCCAGGAACTGCTGGCGGCGCCGGTCACGTTCGGCTTCCGCGCCGGCATCGACCAGAGCCGCTACTGCTACTCGGCGAGCGAGTGGTCGGTCACCGGCGTCGACTGCACCGAAGCACCGGGCCTCGGCAAATCAAGTGGCGGCAACCCCGACGACTTCGTCACCAACGACGGTCTGCACCCCACGCAGCCGACCGCACGGATCCTCGCCGACTACACCGCCTCGGTGCTGCGCGCACCGGGCATGGTGTCGCTGCTGCCCGAGGCCGTGCTCGCCGATGCCCGCGGCCACCGCGCGACGGTCGACGACTTCCTGGCGCAGAACCGCTTCGCCACGACGTTCGGCGACGCGCAGGTATTCGTCGCCGCGCAGGGGCAGCGCAGCGACCTCGATGAAACCCGCGGCAGCCCCGAAGCGAGTTCCGACAGCGCCGACCTTACGGTGGGCGGCAGCATCGGCATCGCCGAGCGCTGGTTCGCGGGCATGGCGCTGGGTTCACGCCAGGGCGACACCGACCTCGACGGCAGCGCCAGCGCCTTCGACACCGACGGTCTGCTCGGTTCGGTGTTCGCCGGCTACCGTCACGACGGCTGGTTCGCCGACCTGGTGCTCACCGTGGGCCAGTCGGACCTCGACGACATCGAGCGCGTGTTCGCACTCGGCAGCGTGCAGCAGCGCCGCGAATCCGGGGACACCAGCGCCGATGTCAGCGGCCTGTCGGCAACGCTGGGCGTAGACATGATGGGCGCGAATGCGGGCTGGCGCTTCGGACCGTTCCTGCAGGTCGATCACCTCGCGATCGAAGTCGATGGCTACGCCGAGCGCGGCGCGAGTTCCACCGCGATGCAGTTCGACGACCTGGACCGCGACTCGACCGTGGGCAGCGCCGGCGTGTTCGCGAGCTACCCCTGCCGGCTGGGCGGGGCCGAACTCGAGTTCTACGGCGATGCCGCGTACGAACACGAGTTCGACGACGACCCGGACGCGGTGCGCGCCGTGCTGAAGAGCGCCGCCGGCGTGGTGTGGTTCACGACGCCCGGCTACCGGGTCGAGCAGGACGGCTGGCGTGCACGCGCCGGGGTCGATGCGAACTGGTCGAACGGTGTGCGCCTCGGGCTCTCCTACCGCTTCGCCGACCACGACGCGCAGGCGCAGTACCTGAACGTGTCGGCTGCGTATCGCTTCTGATCGATCACATCGAGTCGAGGAATGCCGCCATGCCCCTTACCGAAGAACGCTGTGAAGCCTGTCGCGCCGATGCGCCACGCGTCACCGACGCGGAACTCGCCGAACTGATCGCGCAGATCCCCGACTGGCAACCGGTGGTGATCGACGGCGTGCTGCAGTTGCGCCGCGAGTTCCGCTTCCGCAACTTCGTCGATGCGCTGGCGTTCACCAACCGCGTCGGCGCGCTGGCCGAGGAAACCGGCCACCACCCGGCGCTGCTCACCGAGTGGGGCAAGGTGACCGTGGCCTGGTGGACGCACAAGATCCGCGGCCTGCACCGCAACGATTTCATCCTGGCGGCGAAGACCGACCAGCTGGTGCAGGGCTGAACCACGGGCCGCCACGCATGGACACCACACCGCACCTCGCCGTCGTCGGCGCCGGCATCGCCGGGCTTGCCTGCGCACGCACGCTCACCGACGCGGGTGTGCGCGTCACCGTATTCGAGAAGAGCCGTGGCGCGGGGGGGGCGCACCGCCACGCGCCGCGGCGACGGCTGGGCCTGCGACCACGGCGCGCAATACTTCACGGCCCGCGATGCGCAGTTCCGGGCCGAAGTCGAACGCTGGCGGGCCGCCGGCGCGGCGGCACCGTGGCCCGCGCGCATCGCCGTGTTCGACCCCGACGGCCGCCGCAACGCGAGCGGCGACGAACAACGCTTCGTGGGAACGCCGCGCATGACCGCGCCCGGACGGCTGCTCGCCGAGGGACTCGAACTGCGCGCACAGACCACCGTGAACTCACTGCGGCGCGACGCCGGCGGATGGCGCCTGGCGAGCGCGGAACACGGCCTGCTCGACGAGATGTTCCACGGGGTGCTGCTGGCCGTGCCGGCGCCACAGGCGGAGCCACTGCTGCGCCCGGTCGCACCGGCGCTCGCCACGCTCGCGGCACAGGCCCGCATGCACGGCTGCTGGGCGCTGATGCTGCGCTTCGCGGCGCCGCTCGCGCTGGATTTCGACGCCGCGTTCGTGAACCACGGGCCCTTGCGCTGGATCGCCCGCGACCGTGCCAAACCCGGCCGCACGGGCCTGGAGACCTGGACCCTGCACGCGAGCGCCGAGTGGAGCGAGGCGCAGCTGGAGGAAGCGCCCGAGCGGGTCGCGGGACTGCTTATCGACGCGTTCATCGCCCTCGGCGGCAGCGCCCCGCAGGGCTGGGCGGCGCACCGCTGGCGCTACGCGATCACCGACTCCGCGCTCGCCGGCGGCTGCGCGTGGCACGCGGACCAACGGCTCGGCGTCTGCGGTGACTGGGCCAACGGCGGCCGCGTCGAGGGCGCGTGGTCGAGCGGGCGGGCGCTGGCGGGGCACGTGCTGGACCACCTGGCGACCCCGCGCTGATCGATAGCTACCGTGGCTCGCTCGACCCCCGCACACTGGTAGACTTCGCCGCTGCCGTGACGGGGCGAGCCATCCGCACCCCACGGACTAAGCGACTGCCACGCCCGCCCTGCGGGCAACGGTGGCACGCCCCATGGTCAGCCAGGTGTTCCGAGACGATTCCGTGAGTTCCAACGACGCCCATACCCCGATGATGCAGCAGTATTTGCGCATCAAGGCACAGCACCCCAACGAACTGCTGTTCTACCGCATGGGGGATTTCTACGAGCTGTTCCACGACGACGCGAAGCGCGCCGCCGCGCTGCTCGACATCACGCTGACCTCGCGCGGTATGTCGGCCGGACAACCGATACCGATGGCCGGTGTGCCGCACCATGCGGTCGAGGGCTACCTGGCGCGGCTGGTGCGCGCCGGCGTCTCGGTGGCGATCTGCGAGCAGATCGGGGATCCGGCGACCAGCAAGGGTCCGGTCGAGCGCGAGGTCACGCGCATCGTCACCCCCGGCACGCTCACCGACGAGCTGCTGCTCGATGCGGCGCGCGACAACCTGCTGGTCGCGGTCGCGGAGAGCGGCACGCGCTTCGGCATCGCGTCGCTCGACCTGGCGAGCGGGCGCTTCCACGTGCTCGAGGTCGACGGCGAGGACGCGCTGACGGCCGAGCTCAGGCGGTTGCAGGCCGCGGAACTGCTCGTCGCCGAGCACAGTGCGCGCCGCGCCCCGCTCGCCGGACAGACGGGGTTGCGCGCGCGCGCGCCGTGGGAGTTCGACCTGCGCAGCGCCACCGAATGGCCCCTGCCGGACATGGACCCGCAGGACCGCTTCGGCGTGCGC
>CAUJIL010000053.1 GCA_963204845.1 Pseudomonadota bacterium
GATCGGTGACGGCAAGATCTTCGTCACCCCGCTCGAGCAGGTGATCCGCATCCGCACCGGCGAGTCGGGGCCGGACGCGATCTGACGCGCATGGCGCGCGTTCCGTGCGGGAATAAGAAGTGCGCGCCACATGAATAAAAAGTATTCGACGTCGGTGGTGCTGGTCTATAAGTAAGCGCATTGAAATCGCGGCGCCGCCGCGATGTGGTCGGATGGAGCGTGCGTGTCGATGATCGGAAGGGCGGGTCATGTCAGCTGAGAACGAAGACGACGATAACCTGGATTCGGAAGCCGTCGAGGCCGAGGCGGAAGCCAGTGCCGAAGCGGGGCCGCGCGAGGAGCCTGTCGAGACGCACTCCTCGGAGTCGCGGCGCAAGTTGCGTGACCAGCTCGAAGCGGAAATCCAGGCGTTCCTGGCCGCCGGCGGCAGCATCAAGCAGGTCGAACCCAATGCCAGCGCACGACCGCCGATCATCACCGCCAGCGTGAACGACGAAGTGGTCTGAGGGGCGCCGCACGCGTGCTCAGCGGCGTTCGAGTTCCTCGATCAACGCCGGCAATTCGGCGAAGTCGCGCAGCTCCGCGTGCGGCGGCTGTGCGCCTTCCCATGGCTTGCCGGCCGGATTGAACCAGACCGCGGCCATGCCGGCCGCGCGCGCGCCGCCCACATCGTGCTCGCTGTGATCGCCCACGTGCAGCGCACGCCCGGGCGCCACGCCCGCGGCGCGCAGCGCCGCCTCGAAGTGTGCTGGCGCCGGCTTGCTGGTCCCGAGTTCCTCGGCCGTGAACGCGAAGCGGAAATGGCGTCCGATCGCGAGCCGGAACACGTCGGCATTGCCATTGGTCAGCGCGCCCAGCACGTAGTCGCGCGCCAGCGCGGCGAGCACCGCATCGACCGCCGCGAAGGGCTCGACGGCATGCCGCCAGTGCATGAACACCTCGAACGCCGCCTGCGCCAGGCGGAGCGCCGCGGCATCGTCGTGACCGGCCTCGCGCAGCGCCTGGCGCATCGCCTCGACGCGCAGCGCGCTGACGCTGTGGCGTAACTCGGGGCGCTCGTTCCACAGCCGCAGGCGCAGGCGCATCAGCGCGTCACGGTCGAAGCGCCGGGGCACATCCGGGCAGTGCTCGTGCATCCACCGTTCGAGTTCCTGTTCGGCGCGCAGCAGCACCGGTCGAACTTGCCACAGCGTGTCGTCCAGATCGAAGGTGATCAGCGCGAAGCGCCGGCGTGCGGGTGGTGCGTGCTCGCTCATGGTTGCTCGCCCCCGCCGCCCTTGCGTCCGGCGCGCGGGTGGGCCGCGTCGTAGACTTTCGCGAGGTGCTGGAAATCGAGGTGCGTGTAGATCTGTGTGGTCGCGAGGTTCGCGTGCCCCAGCATCTCCTGCACCGAGCGCAGGTCGCCGCTGGACTCGAGCAGATGCGTCGCGAAGGAATGGCGCAGCATGTGCGGATGCAGGTGCTGCCCCAGCCCACGCTCGCGCGCGTGTTTCGCCAGCCGCTTCTGCACCGCGCGCGCACCGATGCGCGTGCCGCGCCGCGTGACGAACAGCGCCGGGCAGTGGGCTGCGCGCGCGCAGCCGGCGCGTGCCGTCAGCCACTCACCGATCGCCACCAACGCGAGCCGCCCCACCGGCACCGTGCGCGTGCGCGCGCCCTTGCCGGTCACCGTGACCAGGGCGGCGGGCAGATCGAGGTCCCTGCAATCGAGCGCGCACAGCTCGGCGAGCCGCAGCCCCGAGCTGTAGAACAACTCCATGATGGCGCGGTCGCGCAGGTCTTCCCAGCTTCCGGGTTGCGCGTCGAGCAGGCGCGCGGTCTGGTCCACGTCGAGCGTGGCCGGCAGGCGGCGTGGCGCGCGCGGCGCGGCGATGCCGAGCGCCGGATTCGCCGCCAGCTCGCCACGCTCGATGCAATGGTTGAAGAAGCCGCGGCACGCCGAAAGAAAGCGCTGCAGGCTGCGCCCGCCGAGTCCGCGCCGGTGCAGCGTGGCCACGGCGTGGCGGATCGCGGTGGCATCGATGGCCGCGGTCGCGACGATACCGTCCTTCGCCAGCACCTGGGTGAGTTGACGCAGGTCGCGCTGATAGGCATCGAGTGTATGTGCCGACGCGCGGCGCGTGGCCTCCAGGTCGGCGAGCCAGCGCGCCACGTCGTGCGCCAGCTGCCCGCGCACGGCGGCTCAGCCCGCGTGCTGCCAGCGCGGCAGCAGGCGCTGCACCACCTCGCCGACGAATTCCATGAACAGCGTGCCCATCTCGCCGTGAAAGCGGCGCGCGTCGGCACTGCCGAGCGCAAGCAGCGCGAGCGGTTGCGGGCGCGCGATCGCCACGACCAGCGCGGAGGCGACTTCTCCTGCCTGCGAACCGAACAGCAGCTCGCGTGCCGCCGGGCGCAGTGGGCCGGCGAGCGGCCGCTCCTGGCGCAGCGTGCCGCCGAGCACGGCCTCGGCCTCGGCGCGCGGCACGCACTCGGCCGTGTCGGGCCAACGGAGGTGCTCGTCCCCGATCAGCAGCAGCCGCGCCTGCTCGACGTCGAACTCGCGGCGCAGCCCCAGCACCAGCGTCTGCGCCAGCCGCTCCAGCGAGTCGGCCTCGAGCAGCGCGAGGACCAGCTGGCGGGTCTTGGTGAACAGCGCGTCGTTCTCGTGCGCGGTCTCCAGCAGCCGCGCCAGCCGCGCGCGCGACTCGATGTTGCGCTCGCGCAGCAGCTTGACCTGCCGCTCGACCAGCGACACCGCGCTGCCCGCGCGGTGCGGCAGCTCGACGTCGGCCAGCACCGACTCGTGGCGCAGGAAGAAATCCGGGTTGCGGGACAGGAACGCAAGCACCGCCTGCGCATCGGGTCCGTCGTCGTTGGCGGTTTCCACTGCCCGCATGCGCAGCGTCGCGGCCGTTTCTTCTTTCATAGCGTGATCTGTCCCTCGAATACCGTCGTCGCCGGTCCCGTCATCAGCAGCGTCTCGCCTTCGCCCCGCCACTCGACGCTCAGGTACCCCCCCGGCAGGTTCACCCGTACCTGCTCGCCGAGCAGTCCACGCAGCCTGCCGGCCACCACCGCCGCACAGGCGCCGCTGCCGCAAGCCTGCGTCTCGCCGGCACCGCGTTCGTAGACGCGCAACCGGATCTCGTCGCGGCTCAGCACCTGCATGAAGCCGACATTGGCGCGCTCGGGGAAATCGGGATGCGATTCCAGCGCGGGCCCCAACGTCGCCACCGGTGCGGTGTCCACGTCGTCGACCAGCAGCACGGCGTGCGGATTGCCCATCGAAACGGCGCTGATCTGCCACTGCCGGGTGCAGGCGTCGAGAGTATAGCTGGCGGCCCGGTGCGCGGCCCTGAATGGTATTTCTTGCGGCTCGAGGCGCGGCACGCCCATCGTCACCGTGACCAGGTTGCCCTTGCCGTTGGTCAGGCTGATCGGGCCGCCAAGCGTCTCGACGCGCAGCCGCCGTTTCGCGCTGAGGCGATGATCACGGATGAAACGCGCGATGCAGCGCGCGCCGTTGCCGCATTGCTGCGCCTCGCTGCCGTCCTGGTTGAAGATGCGGTAACGGAAGTCCATTTCCGGGTCGCCGGGCGGCTCGACCACCAGCACCTGGTCGCAACCGACGCCGCGATGGCGGTCGGCAAGGAAGCGGATCAGGCTCGCATCGAGCTGCACCGACTGCGTGATCAGGTCCAGCACCACGAAGTCGTTGCCGAGCCCGTGCATCTTCGTGAAGCGCAGCAGCATCGTCAGCGGTCCTGCGGCAGCAGCCGCTCGCCGCGCACGAGGTCATCGAAACTCTCGCGCTCGCGCACCAGGAACGCGTCACTGCCGTCGACCATGATCTCGGCGGCGCGTGGGCGGCTGTTGTAGTTCGAGCTCATCGCGAATCCGTAGGCGCCGGCCCCCGTGACCGCGAGCAGCTCGCCGCCGGCCAGCGCCAGCGTGCGCTGCTTGCCGAGGAAGTCACCGGACTCGCAGACCGGACCGACCACGTCGTAGCAGGCGGGCTCGACGTCCTCGCGCGGGCGCACCGGCTCGATGCCCATCCACGCGCCGTAGAGCGAGGGACGGATCAGGTCGTTCATGCCGGCATCGACGATCGCGAAGCGACGCTCACCGTTGTCCTTCAGGTATTCGACGCGTGTCAGCAGCACGCCGGCGCGCGCCACGATCGCCCGTCCCGGCTCCGTGATCAGCGTGAGTCGCCGGCGTCCGAAACGCGCGAGCAGCGCCGCGGCGTATTCCTGCGGGCTCGGGGGCGCCACCGCGCGCTAGACCCCCCCCCGGCCCCCCCCGGCGGCGAAGTGGGGGAGTTAGTTGG